>CATOLW010000186.1 GCA_951800935.1 uncultured Clostridium sp. | reverse complement strand
CCACTATAAATTGGCAATAAAAATCCTAACGTACATTCATAAGTATGATGCAAAGGCAAAATAGAAAAGAATAAATCACTTCTTTTTACTTTTACAATACCATAAGTAGATAATATGTTAGAACAAATATTTCTTTGCGATAAACAAACTCCTTTTGCACTTCCTGTAGTACCAGAAGTAAAAAGTAAAATACGTAATTCATCTGGATCAATTTCTATTTTATCAAAATCATCTTTTCCCTTATCATACGAAGTTTTACCTGCTAATAAGAAATAAGAAAAAGAGTTTTTATTATCTTTTTGAGTAAAAGATACAAAAACCGTATCTGGATTTTCAAGTTTTTGGATATTGGCTAAAACATCATCTAAATTTTTACTATCTCCTAAAATACAAACTGTTTGTGAAACATTCATAAAGTTTATGACATCATTGGTATGTAGTTCTTTATCAATGGGAACAACAATACCTACAATACTAGCTGCTAAATAAGAAACGCACCATTGATAACTATTTTTCCCAATAACAGCAATTCGTTTGTTTAAAAAGCCTTTTTCTATTAAACTTGTCCCTAGAGAAACAACATCAGTTTTAAATTGTTCATAAGTAATAGTAACAATGTTTTGATGTTCATCTTTTAATTTAAAAGCTGTTCTAGAACGGTAAATATCACTAGAACGATATAACATTTCTTTAAAATTAGTAACTTCCTCTGTTTTATGATATTTCTTTTTTAATTGTTCTGCTACCGATAATTTTTCTTTCATTTTTATTTTTATTCCTTTCTATTATTGATAACGATAAAAGGTAACGTTGGTATTTAAAACTTTGCTTATATTTCCAGTAAGAATAGATTTTTCGTCAGATTCTAATGGGATGTCAATAAATAGGGTGGTTTTAAATTCCTCATCCAAATTATTAGTAATATGGATATCAAAAGAAAGTTTACAAGCAATAGAAGCTAAATCGATATGACATCTATCTAAAAGAGAACCATCATAGGTAATAGGAAGAGAAGTATCAGTTATGGTATAGTCAGATTTGATATTTTGATTGATATAGCTAATAGTAATTGGATTTGCTAAGTTATTATATAAAGTAGGAGTATTTAGGTCGGCTTCATCTTCTGAAGTGACGGTGAAATCTAAAGTATCTGTAATTTCGTTTTCGGCTATAAAATCACTTTTAGCAAATTGATTTAATCCTTTAAAATATAGTTTGGGATTTCCTAGTTCAGGAGTGTTTAAGTATTGAATGTTTGAAATGTTTACTTTTTTTAAAGTGTTTTCAAGGTTTTTTTCTTCACTAGAAGATTTGTTGATAAAAAGTGCTATGTCAGTATATTGATATAGATTTTCGATGGTAAAATTACTAACAGAGCTTGTCTTATTTTTTGCATCACAATTACTAAACATTACCACTTTGTTTATTTGAAAAACGGTTTTATCATTTTTATTAGCAAAGGGTAAAATGTCTTTTTCGAAATTACTTTTTAAAACATATTTTTGAAGTAGTAAGTAAGCTAGTACAAATACAATAAAAAATAAGATAAAAACAATAACCGTTAAAATTTTCTTTTTTCGATTCATATCTGTTATTTCCTCCTTCTATATAAGCATCTATATCATAGTATAAATTTTTGATAAAATCAAGTTTTAAAAACTTAAAATAACGACAACATTTTCCAACTAAATAGTAATTGACAAAAAAATAGAGAAAGGGTAAAATGTTATTAGGTGATAATATGAAAACAAAAATTACGCTAAAAAATATCATTACTTTTTTAGCTTTTATTATTAGTTTATTATATTGTGTCATATTTTATAACTACTATTTTGGAAGAAGTAGTGTTTATGCCTCAGAATCAGTTGAAACAAAAGATGAAATCAAAATAAGCAAAGCACAAGAAGTTGAGATAGAAGAAGTTATGGCACAAAATGTGCAAGAAGGAAAAAAGGAAGAATACAGTGTAGAAGAAACAGTTTTGGAATATATAACAAAATATAGAAATAATGCTAGTTTACCAAAAGGACAAATACAAGTAATACAAGAAGGAAGAGAAGGAAAACAAGAAATAACAACGAAAAGAACCTATCAAAAGGAAGAACTAATAGCAGAAGAAAATGTTTCGAGTAAGGTAACAAAAGCATCTGTTAATAAAATTGTAGAAATTGGAACGGCTAATTATAGCAGTAATTATAAGGTAAAAATAGGAGACAAGCTATATGTGACTTCAGACCGATTATCAGTTATGTACGAGCCAAGTGAACAATCTCAAAAAATAGCAACTTTGGCAAAAGGAAATGAGTTAAAATTATTAGGAATAGAAGATTCTTGGTATAAAATATCTTCTGGTAGTACGATCGGGTATGTGAAAGCAGAAAGTACAACTTATATCGACAGGAATAAAAGCGAAGAAAATCAAGAAGGAAATGTTACCAATCAAAAAACAAAAGCACAATTAAATAGTACATTGCGTTTTGATATGGCATTAAACAAGCCAAGTGGATTAACATTAGAACAATTTAAAAAGATTTTATCAGATAGTAAAGATACTAACAAAATATTTGAAAATAATGCCCAGTATTTTTATTACATAGAAAAACAATATAATATCAATGGTATTTTTGTAGCAGCAGTTGGTATTCATGAAAGTGCTTGGGGAACTTCAAAAATAGCCAGAGATAAAAACAACTTATTTGGTTATGGAGCTTACGATTCTAATCCTTATAATGGAGCTTATAGTTTTTCGGACTATTCAGAAAGTATTGACCTAATTGCTAGAGTATTTGTAAAATACTATATTAATCCAAAAGGGACTAATATTTATGGAGGAGAAAAAGCAGTAGGAACTTATTATAATGGGCCTACTTTAAGTGGCATTAATACAAAATATGCAACTGATAAGAACTGGGCCAATGGTGTATATAGTCATATGAAATATTTATACAATAAATTGTAAAAAATTCTTGCTATTTTTTACAATTTATTGTATGATATAAAAGCAAGAATAAAGAAGACATAGAAAGAAAGGGGCTAAATCATGAAAAAAGGAATTATAATTGTTACCATCATTATGCTAGTTATGGGAATGTTTTTATTGGCTAAC
>CATOLW010000185.1 GCA_951800935.1 uncultured Clostridium sp. | reverse complement strand
TGTGGGAGAGATGGACATTGAAGGATATAGCGAGGGAGTATAAGTATTCGATATCGATGGCATACAGGATATATGACAATGCGTTAAGAAAGATGAGAGAGTTTTTAGAGTAAGGCTTTTTAGCCTTTTTCTTTTTAGTCTACTATCTTTTATTTGTTAAAAGAATGAATTTTTATCTTGTGGACAGCAGAATTGCTTTGTGATAAAATGAAATAGATTAATATAAAGAGAGTTTAAAAAGGTTATGAATAGAGTATATGATTTTACAATAATTGCCAAAAAAGCCATAATATGCTATAATTCAAAAACAAAATAAAGCGATAGGAGTTGTAGCTATGTTGGACCCAAAGGAAATAAACAGGCTGTTACTTCGGATAGCAAAGGAAGACGAGAAAGCATTAGAGGAGCTGTATGATAAAACATATGGATTAATGGTAAGTATAGCAGTAAAGGAGTTAAAGGAAAAGAGCTGTGCAAATGATGTAGTATCAGAAGCATATGTAAAGATATATCAAAAGATAAAGCAGTTTGATGGGAAAAGAAATGGGATAGATTGGATCTATCAAATCGTGAAGAATCAAGCAAGAGATTATAATAGGTGGTATATAAAGCAGACAGAGGAATACGATGATACGAGCTATGTAATAAAGACGAATGTAAGTGTAGAGCAGAGGAAGAATTTAGGAGTAGCGTTAAGGATATTAACAGAAGAGGAGTATCGAATAGTATATTTGAGGATGTGGGAGAGATGGACATTGAAGGATATAGCGAGGGAGTATAAGTATTCGATATCGATGGCATACAGGATATATGACAATGCGTTAAGAAAGATGAGAGAGTTTTTAGAGTAAGGCTTTTTAGCCTTAAATCGTATATATAAAATTCATAAAAGATTTTCTTAAAGTAAGAATGAAGAGAACCCCTAAAGTTGGACTAGAGAAAAATCTAGTAAGACTAAGGGGTATTTTTTATGAGATTAATAGATAAGGAACTCTTATTTTTTTAAAAAAGCAAATAATTATCGTTTGTATAGAATTTGAAAAACTGAACATTTTAATGAACGATAAGCATTTGACAAGAAATGCTGAAAATTGTAAAATAGTGTTGAATAGAACGGAAAAATTAAAAAATTGAAAAAAGTTAGCAGTAGAAGCAATTTATGGATGCAAATTGATTAAGGAGACTTTACATTCAGTTTAAACACAAGTGGACTTATTATTATAATCGAAAAAGATGGAGATAATAACAGTCGTCCCTATTCCATAGATGGGGGGGATCAACACAAGTAATTCCTAGTTGATGTAATTGTTAACTTATACTAATGTAACGATATACTTTCTAGTTCCTGAAGGGAGAATTTTGAGACATAAGTTTAGAATAGCATTAGCCAATTATAGAAAAAGTAACTATCTATATTTCTCAAAAAATAGAATGTAAATTAGAGTAAGTTGGGAAAACTGAATAAATTTATATTAAAAAATTAAGATATATTTATCATTAAGGCTATTTAATATTAATTGATACGAGCATAGTTAGAGACTGGATATAAAGTTTCAACTATGCTCTTTATTTTTACCTTACCTGTTTTATTTTACAAGTAAGGTATTTTTTTTGAGAAGTTTTAATTTTGTGAGTAAAAACCTTTAAAATTTTACGGCTATATGTAGGAGAGACAAGAACCTTTAATTTTAGAAAAAATTTCATTCTAGATTTTTCTTGTAGAAGCCGGAGAAGTAATATGGAGAATTTAATGGAATTAGTTATTCGATTTAAAAAAACAAGATCCGAGATAATTTTGGCAGAGATTTTTGAAATTATTACATCTATTATGTGGAAGTATATTCACAGAATTAATCAATTTTATAAAGAAGATTTTATGCAAGAATTATTTATAAAAACTTATGAAATAATTGTGAAGTTTGAAATACAAATTGATCCATTTGATTCAACCTCAATTATAAGAAATCAAAAACAGTTAATCTATTTATTGAAAAGCAAATATAAATATTTAGTTGCTGATTTCTATCGAAATAATCGGGAGTATTTAGAAAAAGAAATCAAGTGTTCTAATATAGACTCTTATTCAAAAAGTTTAATTTCAGAGGAGAAACTTTCTTTAGAAGAAGTTCTAAAATGTCATGATTTTTTAGATAGTGAAATTGAATTTTTGTCTCTTTTTATTGAAGATGAAAGACTCTTAACTCAGAAAGAAGTAGCAAGAAAATTGGGTATTAGCCAGCAAACCATTTCAAGGAAATTTAATGAAATTGTAAAAAAATATCGCAAAAATGAGTAAAACTCCTTCATTATTACGGCTAAAAGGGTGTAGAGCAATAAAACATCTTTAGGAAGGAGGTCGTAGGATGAGCGAAACGAATATTGTCATCAGTACTGTAGGTATTCTTTGTTCAGTATCAAGTATAACTTAGTATTTAAAAAGCGATGATGATAGCGAAGGGAATTATGTAGGACAACCCTCTGGGCACATTATTGTATCAAAAGGATGTTATTTCTAAAAAAAGGAGGCAAAGAAGCAATTAAAAAAAGAAGATTCAAAACAAATCTAAGAAGAAAGGACAAAGATATATGACGCAAAAGAGGAAGTAAGACAAAAAAGCATTAAGAAAAAGAAATAGAAAATAAGAGACAAAAGGAGAGAAGAAATGGAAAAAATAAGTATTCCCGTAATAACCATCTTAAGCTATATCATAGGAGAATTCTTTAAGCTAGTCGTATTACGGAAAAAGAAACGATATAAGTATATCCCATTAATCGTAGGAATAGCAGGAGGAATGATAGGATTAAGTATGGTGTATATCAGTCCAGAGCTGATACTTACGAAAAACCCATATACAGCCACCGCAATAGGAATAGTAAGTGGACTAGCCTCTACTGGAACAAATGAGCTAATAAAACAAATAAAAGGAGAGAAGAAAAATGGAAGAGATTTATGAGCTAGTAGAATATGTAGAGGAAGAAATCATCAAAGAAATAAAGACAACAAAAAAAATAATATAAAAGGAGAGAAGAAAAATGAATCAAGGAAAAAAGACGAATACCCAACAAATGAAACAAAAGATAGGAGAAGTGGCAGAAGGATATGTAAATGTA
>CATOLW010000184.1 GCA_951800935.1 uncultured Clostridium sp. | reverse complement strand
AAAAAGATTATGATAAATCAATGGAACTAATATCTTCATTTATAGCTAATGAAATAGATGTGGAAAAAGATATATCTGAAGGAAAACAAGTAAGCAATCATAATAGTAGCAATAAATATACATTAATAAGACGATGCTTAGGATTTTAGGAATACCAATATTGGCAATAATATTAGTACTAATGTCATTAACATTAATACATGATTAGAAGTATGATATAATTATAAAGATTTCATATTTGCACTATTTTATCTATCTTTCTAATCAAACAAGCAATAAATAAACCAAAAGGAGGAATTTATATGTCAAGAGAATATAGAATATCAGAATTAATTATGGACAAGGAGGAACCATACTATAGGGAATTAACACCAGAAGAACTTAAAAAATATAGAAAGGTAAGAGAAGTAAAAAGTGCTGATGGAAAGAAAATAGAAAGATATTTGCCATGGGTAGACGACAAGAATATAAAAAACATTGCCACTCCAGAAGGTAGAGAATTAACACCAGAAGAACTTTTTGATTTTGTAATAGGAAACAACATAACAGATTTTGCAAAATCTAAAAATATTGATGAAAATTCAGCTGATATAGCTATTGTTTTAGGAAATATTGGATTGCGAACTACGAAAGAAAGAGCACTAAAAGCTTTTCAATTATATAAAGCAGGAGTTGTCAAAAAAATAATATTTACAGGTGGTATATCTAAACAAAGAGATGTAAAACAATTTATGCATCCAGAATTAATAGATAGCCATAGAAGCAATGAATCAGAAGAAGAGTTAAAGGAAAGGCAAGAAAAAGAGTTCGATAGATTTTATAAGAGCAATGAATTAGTAGAAGATTTACAGTGGGAAGACTTACCAGAAGCTGATTGGGGAGCAGAAACATTTGTCCCAGGTATGTTTGATGAAAATTATCAAGAACATATATCAAAATTAACAGAAAAATTCCTTAAGAATACAGGAATAAATCCAGAAGATGTTTTGACAGAAGCCATGTCAACAACGACACAAGAAAATGCTGAATTTTGTAAAAATATTTTTGAATCAGAAGAAATAGAAACAGGTACAAAAATTAGATCAGCAATCCTTGTAACAACGTGTACTCATGGTAGTAGAGCAATGAGACAGTTTAAAAAAGTATTTGGAGATACAATTAGTTTAACATGGTGTCCTTCTACATTAGATTTAGAACAACATGAAAGTTTAAAAGCTATTTTAAGTGCTCCCGATTTTGATGAAACAGCTTTTAGAGAGGAATTAAAAAGAATATATTGTACTGTTCCAGAATTGACACAAATGCTTAAAGAAGAAACCGCAAATCATAGAAATGCTTTCATTTTAGGAGACATTAATGAACCTACTATAACAACAATAGATAGAGAAATAACACACAGTGAGGATGATGATTTAGAATTATAAAAAGAAAAAAGAAAATATCGTGGTTAGCCGATATTTTCTTTTTTTAAAGTAATGTTTAGTTCTTGATACAAAAAATAAGATTCATCAAAGAACTTTTGTGCTAATCTGAATAAATCTCTAGTATAAGGTTTCCAATCAGCACATAATTTCTTACGCTGCCCATTAAGTTCCAATATATCAAAAAAACTGCAACATCCCAATGAAGGAATTTCACTGGGAATAGTTGTTCTTCCAAACATAGGTCTTTTTTCATAAGGTAATTTACATCCACCATAATAAGACCAGAAAATACAAGGTCCTTCATGTTCATTTTCATCTAGATGGATGATATCAACAATAGGTCGAGAGACGTTTCTAGGTCTGATATAGAGGGATTCCTCACTAGTATGTAAAATATGTTCTACATCAAGAGTAAGATATTTTCCTTTTCTGATAAAAGCATTGGCAGTGAATCTTGCAAAGTTGATGGCATAGTTTCCTGTTTCTAGTGCCTTTTCCATTTTTTTAATATCGTTATCAAAATCTAATGGATGGCAATTACAAGCATTCCGCTGACAACAAAAACCATGTCCTACACAGTTATCACAAATTTGTGGTTGATCAAATAACCACCTCAAATTTTTTCTTCACTAGTAATCATAAAAATTTATCTCCTTACTTTGAAAAAAATGAACCATAATATTCTAACTAATATTTTGTTCATATACAGGTTGTATAATATATAGTTTGCTATATGTTTACATAATTTTCAAGCTCGGATTTTGAGCAAAAGATAAAAACCTAGTTTATCTAAAATTCTTACAATCTAAAACAAAACTTCTACTATTCAAATATTCCAAAATGCCACTATCTGTTTTAAAATCAAACTTCAAAACATAACTACAAAGCATTTGATACTTCTTACCAAACCTTTTATTAATGTCATTTACACCATATTTTCCGATCACCAACAATAGGAAAACCTAAATGGGCAAGATGAGCTCGAATTTGATGCGTTTTACCAGTTTGAATTTCAACATCTAAAAGAGAAGTATTATCATCATATATTTTCAGAACACGATAAGAAGTAACAATTTTCTGATAACCTTTTTTTAAGTTATCTGAAATATACACACAAGCTTTTTTCGTATCTTTAAATAAATAAGCTTCACATCGTTTAAAAGTTTCCTTAGGAATACCATAAACAAGTGCAAGATAATGTTTTTCAATTTCATGTTGCTTAAATTTAGCAAGAAGGATTTTTAAAGATTCTTCATTTTTAGCAAATAAAACAAGTCCAGTAGTATTTCGATCAATTCTATGGCAAGGCATAGGCTTGAAAGCACTTAGCTTATAATTTTGATGAACTAAACTGGTTAAACTATGGCTACCTGTTACTTCTAAATTAAAAGGTTTATTTAAAATTAAAATATTTTCATCTTCAAAAAAAATATCTAAATCAAAAGTTGAGGCTAGCAGATTATCAGCAATATATATTAAAATTTCGTCATTTTCATAAATGGTAATGTTTTGGGAGGTACGTTTGCCATTAATTTTAATATCCTTTTTTCTTAAGGTTTTATAAAAAAGATTAGAAGAAAGATTAGGTATACTTTCCATCAAAAATTTATTTAATTTTTTTCCATTATACTTGTAATTTACAATTAACTTATTCATGCTCTCATTATATCTTTGTTTAGAACAATATTCAAGAAGAAGGTAATTGTTATTTATCAGTATAATCGAGAATAAT
>CATOLW010000183.1 GCA_951800935.1 uncultured Clostridium sp. | reverse complement strand
TTTTGAGAAATACTAAGAAAAACTATTTTTGGAGAAAATTATGAAATTAAAAGATTTATTCTATTCCTTATTCGCCTATAAACCATCTTTCGATTATAATTTCAGCTTACCAGAAGATATTAATAAAGAGGATAGTAATGATATTGCCTCTACTATGAATTCAGCTAATTCACCCCAAAAAACAAACGTTTTTCCTAGTTTAAATGTAAATATGGAATATATACGAACAAAATATAATTTATTAATTAATAGTGATATTATTTTAAGAGAATTTACCATTAATGCTAGAGGAAAACAATACAATGCTTTTTTAGTTTATATTGATGGTATGGTAGATTCTGAAATTATGGACAAGTTTATTTTAGAACCTTTGATGCTAAGAAGCAAAAGTAATTTATATGATGGAACACAAAATAAAGTAATTTCAGAAGCTGTTGCTAATAACATAACGGTTCGTAAAGTAAAAAAATTTGACTTATCTAATTATTTAATGGGGTGTTTAATGCCACAAAATGCTGTTAAGGAAATAACTGATTTTGATGCAGTAGCTAATCGGTATTAACTCACGGAAATTGTGCTTTATTTGTAGATACCTTAAGTCTTGCTTTCGATGTCGAAGTAAAAGGTTTTAAACAAAGAAGTGTTACTAGTCCAAATAATGAAATTGTAATTAAAGGCCCTCATGAAGCTTTTGTTGAAAATATTAGAACCAATACTTCTTTAATTAGAAGAATTGTAAATAATGAAAACCTTATTATCGAAAATGTAGAAGTCGGTAAAATTACCAAAACTAAATGTGCTGTATGCTATATGAAGAATATTACAAATTCTGATTTAGTAAGTGAAGTAAAATATCGTTTAAACAATTTGGATATTGATTCTTTGTTATCGGCTGGTGAATTAGAACAATTGTTAGTAGACTCAAATGCCCTAGGAATTCCCGAAACAATTTCTACCGAAAGACCCGACAAAGCCTCTAAATATTTATTAAAAGGCAGAGTCATTGTAATTGTAAATGGTACCCCTTATGCTATTATTATGCCTTCGATTTTAATTGACTTCTTAACTTCTCCTGAAGATACCAATATGAAGGTCAATTTTGCTAATTTTTTAAGAGGTCTTCGTTTTTTGGCAGCTTTCATTACTTTACTTTTACCAGGTTTATATGTTGCTATTACTTCCTTCCATCAAGAGATTCTTCCTACTGGTCTACTCTATTCTATTTTAGCCTCCAGAGAAAACGTACCATTTCCTATTATTGTAGAAATACTTTTAATGGAAATTTCTTTTGAGCTAATTCGTGAAGCTGGTCTTCGTGTTCCTTCTGCCATTGGTCCTACCATTGGAATTGTTGGTGCTTTGGTTTTGGGACAAGCTGCTGTTAGTGCTGGTATTGTTAGCCCTATTTTAATTATTATTGTCGCTATGACTGGTATTGCTTCTTTTGCGATTCCTGATTTTTCTTTTGGCTTTCATTTAAGATACTTCCGCTTTGCCTTTGTCTTACTTGGTTTTATGGCACGGATTTTTAGGAATTGCTTTAGGTTTATTTGTTTATATTAGTCTAGTTTGTAGTTTACGTTCTTTTGGTGTTTCTTACACAACACCATTTGCTCCTACTACCAATTCAAAAGGAAATGGTTATTTGTTAAATCCTATTTGGAAAAGAGAATATCGTCCTTCTTATATTGCTTCTAAAAGAGAAAAAGATCAAGCTAAGATTTCAATGAAATGGAAGTATCCCAAACAATAAAATTGAAACAGAAAGGAGTTTATTATGACAAAATCAAAAATAGGAACCATAGAAGCAGTTATGCTTATTCTTATTATCATTATAACACATACCATATCTTCTTTACCTAGAAATATTTTAGTTACAACTAAATCAGCTACCATTATTAATTTACTTTTCGTTAGTATTCTTGCTATTGCTTTTTCTTATTTAGTGGTAAGATTAATGAAAAATTTTGGTGGTTCTGATATTATTGATATCTCTGAATATCTTGGAGGTAAAGTTTTAAAAAATATAGTTGGCATTGTATTTATCTTTTATTTTTTAGTTAGTTCTAGTCTTTTGCTTAGAAATTTTTGCGAAAGTTTAAAAATTATTTATTACCCTATGACTAATATCTTTTTTATTATTGCTTCATTTGTTATTGCTGTTTGTACAGTCAATAAACTAGATTTTAATGCCTCTTTAAAGACAAATTTATTGATTGTTCCTTTCGTTTTAGTAAGTATTATATTTTTATTTATTTCTAATATAAATATATTTGTACCAGAACGTACTTTTCCTATTTTGGGTGATGGACTATTTTCTACCTTTGTATTAGGTCTTAGTAATTTAGCTGCTTTTGGTGGAATTGCTTTTTTATACTTTTTACCTCCTTTTTTAAAAGAACCTGAAAAAATGAAAAAAATAGCACTTGTTTCAATTGGACTATCTGCTATTTATCTAATTCTTTGTGTTTCAACACTTTTATTTATGTTTTCATTTTTTATTAACACAAATGAAATAACACCTCTTTATAATGCTACAAGGTACATTGAATTTGGTAGCTTTTTTCAAAGACTAGAATCTATTTTTTTACTTATTTGGATTTTAGCTTTTGCTTGTTACTTAAGCATTACTAGTAAAATTGCTATGGGAATTTTTAAAAAATTAACAAATATTGAAACCAAAAAGCCTTTAATTGATATGTTTGGACTTCTCATTTTAGGAATTACTTTAATCCCTAAGAATTATGCTATTTCGGATCAATTCGAGACAGACATTTATCCTTATTTAGTTTTAGGCATTACCTTTTGTTTAGGAAGTAGCGTTTTACTTTTAGCTAATCTTATGAAAAAGAAACAAAAGAAAATTACAAATGTATAAGGAGGTTTTATTTTGAATAAACTTGGACGAAATCTATTTATCTTTCTATTCATACTTGTTTTTATTATGGCATTTTCTAGTTCTTACTTATCTCTTAGTATGGATAATTTAGCTTATGTTCTTGTTATTGGTATTGATAAAGGGACCGATAATAATTTAGAAGTAAGTTTTCAATTTTCGAATACGAAAAATGCAACAGAATCTGGCACATCGGAAAAAACTCCTCCTCTTTTAGACACAGTATCAGCCCCTTCTCTTAGTACGGCAATTAATTTAATGAA
>CATOLW010000182.1 GCA_951800935.1 uncultured Clostridium sp. | reverse complement strand
TAATACATTCTAGCTGGATGATCGTAAGGTAATTGACTGATTAATTCTGTTAATAAGTTACTTCCGCCCTTTATTGTTTGCCGCTCTTACTAATTCTGCACAACTGGCTAAGTTTTGTTCTTCTTCTGGTCTTGTTGCAATTAGGTAATAAATTAGGGCTTTTAATAGCATTTCTGCCATATCATCCCAATAAGGGTCTGAGCTAGAACTACTTTCTGATTTTTGTCCTTTGATAACGGTATTTGCTATAACGTCAACATCTAATTCTGATGAGATATGCATTAATGGATTGTATCCATCACTATATTGTGGTCTAACTAAGTTTAGTACTTTAATTTCATATCCTTTTTCTTTTAAGTATCCTGCTGTTCTGTCATATAGTTCTCCTTTTGGGTCTGTAAAGATATAAGATCCTAGACATTGAAAGGCATTTGGTATCGAATAAGATGCTGATTTACCAGATCCTGATCCGTCCTACTACTAAGACATTGACATTTCCTCTTTTATCTACTGGTAAATAGTTGTCTTCTGCTAGAATAATTCCTTTGCTTCTATCTAGTATTTGATATTGTTCTCCTCTTTGGCTCCAATCACTAGAACCATGTTCAATATCTGAAAATTCATTTTTAGGAGCTGTTTTTACAAATCCAATAAAGAAAAACAAAGAATAGAAAATCGTTGCTATTAATAAACTTGAAAAATAAGTTCCACTTGCTCCTTGTGAAAATATATTTCCTAGTGTTCCAAATGGATTGGCTATGGATTCTCCGAAAGTATTAAAAAATACTTCTAAATTCATTTTCCCTTCGATTCCTGCCATGTAAGAACTATAAGCAAATGGCGCAACAAAAACTATGGCCATAAAAAACCATAGTATTGCAAAAATAATAAAATTCTTTTTATTTCTTCTGATTGCTCCTTCTATTTTGTAATTCATAAACTTCACCCTACTCTTCTTAAGTTATTTTCTATCTTTGGTCTTCGTCTTTACCAAAAGTTGCTTCGTGTAGTTTTTTGATTGCTTCAAATTTCTTTTTATCAATTGGTGGATATTCGACTCCATTTTCACTAATTCTGTATACTTTTCCATCTATTTCTTTGTAAGAATATTTTTCTACTTTGCTTAATTTCATTATATTGTTTCTTACATCTAATGGTGCTACTAGCGCTTTAGATTTATCTGGTGGCATTGATACTTGTCCTTCTTCGTTTGTTTTCATTGGTCCTCCAAATGGACATGGGTTTTCTCCTCTTTCTAATTTCATTTTTACAATCCTCCTCCATTCTCTTTTTTGTCTCTAATTTCAAAGGCAAAATAAGATTTATATGGTTTTAATTTACATTTTCCTTTTACTTCATTGGTTTCTTCATCAAAATAAAGTGTTGGTTTTATTTCTTCTGTGGTTTCTGGGTCTATAATGCAAATTGGTCTTTTTAAATTCGGTGTATATTTAAAGTCTTTTACCTCATATTCTTGCTCTTGATATAAATTATCAAATTTAAGTGGTACTGGTTTTTTACAGATTGCTACTTCATCTCCTTGTAATAATGCCATATTAACCACTACTTTATCAGCTCCAAAAGATAAAATTACTAATTGATCTTCATCTTTGGATGGATTATCAACAAAAAAGGTTTTTCGTTTCATATCTCCTCTAAATTCTTCCATAAAGTCTAGTCTTTCTAGTGTATATTTTGGAGAATCTTTTTGAAATTCCTTTGCTGTTTTATTAATTTGATAAATGACTGTGTTTATTCCTTGTGGATCTGTGATACTAAAGCTTTTCCCTTCTAACGTATCCATCTATTTCTCCCCCATTTCTATGTTTCTTACTCCATAGTTTACAATTTTTTCAACACTATAATTAATTATAGCGGATTTTCAGCATTTTGTCAATGTTTAGTTTATGTAAATTATACAATTTCTTCTTTTCTTGGATTAAACTTTGATATTTCTTTTAGTTTTTCATAGATTGCTTTTTCTTGTTTCGTTAATTGTTTTGGTACTACTACTTTTATTTGGGCAATTAAATCTCCTCTTTGGCTACTATCTTCTTTGTAATAGCCTTTCCCTGGAATTTTAATTCTTTCTCCACTTTGAATACCCTGTGGTATATAGATTTTCGTTTCATCATCAATCGATGTTACTTTTGCTTTTGCTCCTAATGCTGCTTCCCATGGTGTTAGCAATAAATCGGTATATAGGTCTTCTCCTTTTAACCTAAATGTTTTATCATCTTCGATTTTAATTTGAATTAGTAAATCTCCGTTTTTTCCCCCATTTTCTCCTGGCTTTCCTTGTCCAATTAAGCGTATTTTTTCTCCCTCATGAATTCCTTTTGGAATGGTTATGGTTATGTTTTTTATTTTTCCTTCCAAAGTTCTTAGTGATATTATTTTTTCCATACCATAAAATGCTTCTTCTAGGCTAATATTAATTTGTGTTTCAATATTTTCTCCTTTTATGGCTTGTTTTTTTGCTGTCGTTTGTATTTCTTTTTCTTCAAGATTCCCTAAGAACATATCAATTATTTTTCCTTTTTCTCCTTTTCCTAAAAAGGCTTTTTCGTTTTTGCCAAAACGTGAATTCCACATTCTATCATATTTTCTTTTGGAAGCAGGAATAGATAAAGTTCGATATGCTTCGTTAATGTCTTTAATTCTTTCTTCTGCTAATTTATCTCCTACATTTAAATCAGGATGATATTTTTTAGCCGCTTGTCTGTAGGCAACTTTTATTTCATCAATAGAAACATGACTTGTTTCTAAGTCTAATATTTTATAATAATTTTTAAAAACCATTTTTAACATCCTCCCAAAATCAGGTAAGCCTATTATAACATAAAATGAAAAAAAATCCATAGTTTCAATAAAATATAGAAAAGTTTTAGGGAAACAATTATTAAAAGTATAATTATTAAACCATAACACTTTTTACAAAAAACGTCGTAATTTGCAATAAAAAGCATGTATCAAAGTATTAAAAAAAACATAAAGATAGCAAAGCAAAACTTTGCTATCTTTATGTTTTTTTATTTTCTTTTGTTTTACTTTTTTAGCAAGCTTGTAATCTAAAAATACAAATAAATACCCTAACACTATAATCCCAACTGCTATTGCTGTAACGCATATACTAACACCTTTTACACCTATTTTTTT
>CATOLW010000181.1 GCA_951800935.1 uncultured Clostridium sp. | reverse complement strand
GATAACCAAAATACAAAAGGAGATTTTAGAAACTTGTTCAAAATATTTAAAATTAGGGGGAGAATTGGTATATGCAACTTGTAGTATTTTAAAAGAAGAAAATGAGTGGGTAATTGAAGAATTTTTAAAAAAGCATACGAATTTTAAAATACAAAAAATTGTTTCTCAAGAAGAAAAAGAATTTGTACAGATTTTTCAAAATGAAAAAACAGATGGATTTTTTATTTGTAAATTAAGAAAAATTCAAAGAAAAACATAGTATTACGAAAATATTACGTTTTTGTTACAAGTATATTAAATGTATTGACTTTTTGCCAAATAAAGATAAAATATAAATATATTTGAAGAAATGTGTAAAATATTCAAGTATGGATTTAAAAAAAATGTAAAAAATAAAAATATATCAATTAAAAAAGGAGAAAACGATGGCGAATTCAAGTTGCCTAGGGCTATATATTGAAGAACATTTAATAAAATATGCAAAAGTTTCAAAAGACCATGACAAAATAAAAATAGAAGCATTTGGAATCAAGTTTTACGATAGAATAGGCGAGGCTATTGAGCAAGTAATTAACGAAACATATAGCCAAAAAACGCCAATTAGTATCAACTTATCAGAAGAAATGTACAACTATTTTGATATGTTTGCCTTATTAACCAAAAACGATTTACAAAAAGCAATTAAAACTGAATTTGAATCTTTTTGTGCAGATAAAGGTTATAACCCAAATGTATTTGAAACTAGATATGCCGTAGTTGGAAATCAAGATGAAAAAGAAAAAATAAGAATTATTCACATAGCAGACAACAAAATTGAATTAAACAAGCAAATTCAACAAATAGAAGGATACAAATTATCAAACATTTCTCCGATATCAATGGCTATTCCTAATTTAATTGATGTGGAAAAACATGAAAGTTCTCTTGTAGTAAATATAGAAGATAATACAACAGTTACTACTATATTGGAAGATAAAATTTATAATATAGATAAAATAGAAGAAGGCTGTAAAGATTTCTTGGCAAAAATCAATTTAAAAGAAAATTCTTATTTAAAATCCTATGAAATTTGCAAAAATACTACTATTTATACTTCAGAAGGAAAAGAATTACAACAAGAACAATCTACTTATTTAGAAGAAATTATGCCAACACTTTATACAATAGTAGGAAAAGTAAGAAACATAGTAAGGGAAAACGGAGACAGAATTAGAAAAGTTTATCTAACAGGAACAGCAGCGCTTATTAACAATATTGATCTTTATTTTGAAGAATATTTAGAAGGTGTGGATTGTGAAATATTAAAACCATACTTTATCCAAACAATAGGGGATATTAGTATTAAAGATTATATTGAAGTAAACTCAGCTATATCTTTAGGTATGATGGGGATTGGAGAAGGGATTTCAGGAATGAATTTCAAGAACCAGACCTTTACAGATAAAATACCAGATTGGTTAAAACTAGAAGTAAACCCAGAAAGAACAGAAAAAGAAAAAAAATATCTTGGAGGAATGTTCACATGGGATTTAGGACAACCCTTTGACAAAACAGAGACAGGATTGCTTAGAATCTCTATTGGATTAATCTTACTAACGATAATTTATACAGGGCTTTCAGGGTTGCTAGCAAATCAGATGAACCAAAAAGGTAAAGAAGCAGAAGATTTAATTTCATCTACAAACGAACAAATTGCCTTGGCAACAAATGATAACGAAAAGATTAATAGTAAAATTAACGAGTATACCAATATGCTTAAAAATTTGGAAGAAGCAAATAACAGAATTACTGATAGAAATAAGACAAGAAATGCGATTCCAAACTTATTAAATCAAATCATGTCAATTGTACCAGAAAATGTTCAATTAACATCTATTGAAAATACAACAGCAACACATATTGTTATCAATGCACAATCTAATAAATATGAACAATTAGGATATTTTGTAGCAAAAATGAAAACAGATGTTATTTTGACAAATGTTGTGTCAACAGCTGGACAAAAAGACAACAATGTAGTTAGCATTAAAATAGAAGGAGACTTGCCATGAAAAAATTATTAATGTTAATCTTAATTGGTTTATTGTTAGCACTTTCTATCTTTATTGTACTAAGTGGATTTGAAGTGGGAAATATAGAAATATTAAGTTACATGGGGATACAAAACAAAAACAAAGAACTAGATGAGAAAATTCAAGAAGCTAGCAAATTAACCAGCAAAGATTACAAACAAGTAATAACCACAGTACAAGATAGTAGTAAAAAACTAGAGCAAACCAAAAAAGAGTATGAGAACTTAACGGTTGTAAGTAGTGAGGGAGATATACAAACAGCTACCCAAATTGAAAGATATGAAGTAGAAACTTTATGGGTAAAACTAGGAAACTATGCTACTAAAGAAGGTGCTGTTGTAAGAATTGATATTATACAAGGAAATACAAATGATACTTATAACTTAAAATTCACCGTAAATGGAAGTTATATTTCTATTACAGATTTTATTTCAGATGTTGAAAATGATAGTACACTAGGATTTAAAATAGAAGAATTTAAAATGGTACCATCATCTAACAACTTACAAGCAACTTTTACTTGTAAAGAAATTGCAATCAAAGAAGTATCAGAAACAAGTAATCCTAATGTAGGAACGACAGAAAACCAAAGTAATACAAACAATACTACAAACACAAATAATGCAACTACCAATACAACCAACAGTACAACTACAAATAATGCTACAAATACAACGAATGTAGCACAATAAAAAATAAAGGAGTGCAATATGACAAAAAAAGTTATAAAGGAATTAATTATTTCATTATTATTATGCTTAGCCATTATCTTGTTGTTGGGGATTTTATTATATGACTATGTTCCTATGACAAAAACAATACCAAATCCAGTATCTTATACAACACCAGATAATGTAAAACAAGAATTGGCAAACAGCAATACAGTAGATGAAGATAAAATTATTATGACTTATGAAGTAGATTCAACTGATTTGAATAACTATAAAAGCGTACAAGACTACAAACCAGGTAAAGCTAATCCATTTTCTTCTTATGAACCAACAGAAAGTACAAGTGGAACAAATACGACAACAAATAATTCTTCTACGGGTGGAAACAATAGTACTATTAATGTGGAAACTCCTCAAAACACTGTCAATAATAATAGTAATCAAT
>CATOLW010000180.1 GCA_951800935.1 uncultured Clostridium sp. | reverse complement strand
TCCAATAATGCCTAATACTAATACTATTTTTAATACTAGTTTGATTTTTTTATTTCTTTTTTGTCTTCTTTTTTCTTTTTGCGTTAATTTTCTTTTTTGTATTTCTTCTTGCTTTAATTTGTTTTTATTGGTCATTTTTATAACCGTTTCTGTATCAAAATCAAAACTCTTCTCTTTTTTTGTTTTTTCTTCTCTTAGTCTTTTTTCCCTTTCTTTTGTTTTTCTTTTTTTCATTCTTTCATCAAATTCTTTGTCAAATGCTTGTCCAAAATCTTCGTATGGGTCTCTTACCATTTAAGCATTCCTCCTTTGTTTGCTATTTTATATTTTTAGGATGTTAATATATTAATACTTTAAATATTAATATATTAACATTTCCTTTTAATTGATTTTTTGTATATCAATTCCTAATTGCTGTAATTTTTGTTCTAATTTTTCATATCCTCTTAAAATATATTCTATGTTTTCTATTTTGGTAATTCCTTTTGCTGCCATTCCTGCCATAACCAATGCTGCTCCTCCTCGCAAATCAGTTGCTTTTACATTAGCACCATATAGTTTTCTGGCTCCTTTTATTACTGCTGTTTTTCCTTCTACTGTGATTTTAGCTCCCATTCTTATTAGTTCTTGTGTATATTTATATCGATTTTCAAATAGATTTTCTACAATCATAGAAGTTCCTTTGGCTAATGTCAAAGAAGTTGCAAATATGGATTGCATATCTGTTGGAAATCCTGGATATGGCATCGTTTTGATATCAACTGCTTTTAGTCTTTTTGGTGCTTCGATTTCTATCTTATTTTTTTGAATTTCAAATTTACAACCCGCTTCTTGTAATTTATGAATAACTGGTGTAATATGAGTTTGGTTTACTTCTTTTATTAAAATGTTTCCTCCTGTCATGGCTGCCATACAAAGAAAAGTTCCTGTTTCAATTCGGTCTGGCATAATGTTATAACTTACTTCTTTTAGTTTTTTTACCCCTTCAATTTCTATAATGTCTGTTCCTGCTCCTTTTATTTTTGCTCCCATTTTATTTAATAAGTTCTGTAAGTCAATTATTTCTGGTTCTCTTGCACTATTGGTTATGGTTGTTTTTCCGTGTTGCCAAAACCGCTGCTAATATTGCATTTTCAGTTGCTCCTACACTTGGAAAGTCTAAGTCAATTTTTTCTCCTATTATTTTATCACAAGTGCAGGTAATATTTCCATAGTTTTTGTTAATATTTATTCCTAATTTTTCAAATGCTTTTAAATGTAAATCAATTGGTCTGGTTCCTATATCACATCCTCCTGGATAAGAAAATGTTACTTTACCATATCTTCCCACTAAGGCACCAACAAAAATAACAGAGGAACGCATTTGTCTCATCAATTCTTCTGGTATTTCATATTTTGAAATTTCACTGGTATCTATGATTACTTTGTTTTTCTTTTTTATTACTTCTGCTCCTAATTTTTTTAAAATTTCGTACATCATTTGTGTATCATGTATATTGGGTACATTGTATAGTGTGGTTTTTCCTTGATTTAAGATGCTAGCTGCTATGATTGGTAATGAAGCATTTTTGGAACCTGATATGGTAACTTCTCCTTCTGGCTTTTTTCCTCCTTTGATTATGTATTCTGACATTTTTTCTCCACCTTTCACTTTTATTTGCTATATATTATGTTTTCTTTACGTAAAAAGTGAAATAAACTGATTACAAATTGTAACCAGTTTATCTTATTCATTTTTATTAAAAGTTATATTCTTTTCCTACTTCTGTTACAGATACTTTTATTTTTCCTTGTAATTCTTCTATCAATTTATTGCATACACAATCTGCTGTACAGTGTGCTAATATAACTTCTTCTACATTATTTTTCATATATTCCATAACTTTGCTAGTCTCTTCATCTACTTGTCTTAAATGGAATCCACCTATTACTGCTAACACTTTGCTATTATTAGTAACTTTTTTTGCTTGTTCTACAATATTACAAATTCCACTATGGCTACATCCTGCAATTACGATAATTCCTTGTTCTGTATGAATAACCATTCCTGAATCATCTAATATCTCATCATTTTGTCCATTTTCTAGTACCCATTTTGTAAGGTTTACTGGATATTTTCTTGTAATTTCTCCTAAATAATAAGTATTAGAATTGATTTTATAGGGGTCTTTTGTAAAATGTACCTTATACTTATTTTCTAATTCTTCTTTGCTTAATTGAATGCCAGAATAATGTGAGTGGTCATCTTTCCACCATCTTTTTAATACACAATTGGGATGTGCTATCAATTGTGTTTTGTTGTTATTAAAATATTGAAGTCCATCTCCATGGTCAAAATGACCATGACTTAGTACAATGGTATCTACTTGATTTAAATTTATGTTCAATTTTTCTGCATTGTTCTTGAATTTTTCAGTTGGTCCTGCATCAAATAAAATTTTATTGTTTCCAACCTCAATATAAGCTGAAAATCCATCATCATTTTCCCATTTATCTTGATTGGTATTTCTGGTATCATTTAAAATAACAATTCTTATCATTTTTATTCTCCTTTTTCTTATTTTATCCTTTAAAAGTATCTGATATGGCAATATCCATCCAAGCAAAAGTTTTTCCTTTTGTGAAGCCACAGTGTTCATAAAATTCTATTGCCTCATCTGCTAAGCAATTAACGTTATTATACTTTTTATCTTTTAATTCTTTCAATATTACATCTAGTAATTTTCGACCAATTTTATTTTTTCTATATTCTGGCAATACATAAATATTTTCTATTTCTGCTTTTCCTAATGATTTATTTAAATTGACAATAGAAAATCCTATGATTTTATTTTCTGACTCTATCACGTAAAATAAGATGTCTTGTTTATCTATACAGTTTTCCAAGGTTTCTTTTGGCCAAAATGTTACAACATTCTTAGCTGTTTTAAATTCTGGTACTTCGTTTCCCATATTCCATATTTCTTCAACATCTTCATTTTCAGCTGTTCTAATAATCAAGTTCATATTTTTTTATCTCTCCATTCTTCAATCCTAAGTTTAAAAATTTCCCTGTTTTGGGAATCCCATTAAAATATGCATAAAATGCTTTTGAAACTCCACTATGTGCTACAATCAATACCTTGTCATAATCTTTTGTTTTTAATTCATCCAAAAAATCTTGAACTCGACTAAATAAACTTTCCATA
>CATOLW010000179.1 GCA_951800935.1 uncultured Clostridium sp. | reverse complement strand
TTCTGTTATATCATTAGTTGTAGAATCAGAATTATTTATTGATTGTCCTAGTTTATTTTTTAAGTTTTCGACTTGTAAATTCAAGTTTATACCTCCTTTTATGCTTAATACCTCGATAATCTATATTATTTTTATCTCACAGTAGACTTATTAAGTCTATTTATAGTTCTAAATTAGACTTGTAAAATTATTCATTTTTTATCTTATCTCCGTTATACTATTAAATAGGGGTAAGATAATGAATAATTTAACAGATAATTACACAGGTAATCCTATATTAGGTGAAAATATTAGAGATATTAGAAATAGTCTAAATTTAACACAAGAAGAATTTGCAGAAAAATTAAATATAAACGGGCAGTTTTTATCTAAGGTTGAAAATGGAAAGGTTGGTATAAGTATAGACACTGCAATAAATATTTGTAAAACTGCTGAATGTTCATCTGTGCAATTATTCAAGAATATCATTAAATCACCAAATATTATCGACAAGTATGAACTTTTAAGTGAAAGAGACAAGTCAGTTGTAAATCAAATGATTACTTATTTGTTAAATACTAAATAGATTTATTTATCGCTAACATTATATGGGGGTATAATTGTTAGTGTTTTTTTATACTCATTGAATTTTGTTTCAATTTCTTCAAATGTTTCATTGTTATTTTTTATCTCTTTTAATTTGTTTATTACTTGTGTAAACTCTTCTTTCGTTATTTGGTTTAATTTATAACTTTTGTTAAAAAAATAATATTGGGAGTTATAATATTTTTGTATTTTTGTTTTTTCATCTTCAACAGATGCACTCGTAATACAAAGACAATATCCTTTATCCCTTATAAATTTATCAAAAATTTTATGTAATGAAGCTGTTGTTACTGTTTTTGTTGTTACTGTTTTTCCATTAGTTAATACGATTCTGAATAAACTATTTTCCATACGTTCCTCCTTTCATATAAAAAATAAAATAATATTTCAAAAGTCGAGGCTCTCTCGATATTTTAGCAAAATATTGTAATAAAATCAATAAAAAATAGTAATAGTGGGGGAGCATCTTGAAAAAGTACGGAAATGAAAAAAGCAATGTTGTAGGTAAGTTAATAAAAGAATATAGAGAAAAAAAGAATCTTAAGAAAAAAGAACTTTGCGAATTATTGCAATTACATGCAGTCTATATTACATCAACTGAATTAAAAAGAATTGAAGAAGGTAATCAAATTTTAAAAGATTTTGAGCTTATTGCTTTTTGTAAGGTTTTAGATATTAATTACGAAGAATTAAAAAATACGATAGATTAATAAAAAAGTTAAAAGATAGCATAATTTTGCTATCTTTTTTACTAAATATGACCCCTCTCTAGTCCCAATAAGATTCGTCGCTACCTCCAATTACTTCACCTGTTGTTACATCTACAAAAATTGATTTAGAATTATATTTCTTTTCATTGTTTGAATCAGGTTCACCTTGTTTATAGTGAATATTAACTGACCAAACTTTTCTTGCTATATTTTGTACTGTTTGATATTCATTATATCTTATCGTGCTTCCATCTGCTTGTTTTTCCTCTTTGAATTCAGGATATTTTCCTCCATTTTGTTCTAGTAAATAAATCCATGAATTAATTTGTCTAATTTGTTGTTTTGTAATAATCCAATCTACTTCATTATCTGTTATTTTCTTATCTTTTTCTAACGCAATTTTTTCTGCTTCTTCTTTTGTAATTTGAACTGGATTATCTTTATATTCTACATTTTCATTTGCTATAAAAGCACTATATACCTTTACTTCTCCATTTACTACTGTAAACATAACTTGAACTCTTTCAAATTGATTTAATGCCTCTCCATAAACTTTGTAATATGTTATAATCCATTCAGCACTATTGCCTTCGTTATCAGGGAAATAACATGGTGGTTCTAAAATTTCATTTATTTTATATTCATTCTCTTTTAAGCCAAATAAACTGTATATTTTATTTGCTTTTTCGATTGCTTCTTCTTTACTTATTTGGTCAGGCTGAAAACCAGAATGTGCTAAATTATTATCTTCAAAAGATATACATTTACCATTTTCTGCATTGATTCCTACATGAATACCTTTATTTAAGTTTGTATCTGTTGTAAAATAATATACTAATTCAGCTCCCATTATATAGTTTTTCTTTAGTTCTTTCGTAACAAATTCCTGATTTTTGTAACCAAGTTTATTTAAAAATTTATTTGCTTCAACAATAGCCTCTTCCATATTAACTGCTTTTTCTTCATCTTCTTTTGTAACTTCTTGTGAACCGTGACTTTCTCTAACATCTTGGATTAATTCTTCATAAGATTCATATTTTTTTGGTTCTTTAAATACTTTTTCATATATCATTGTTCCAGCAAATACAACTCCTGCTGTTAATCCAGTTACTATTGCAAAGGTTGCTACCATTTTTCCTATTTTATTTTTGAACATTTTTGTATCCTCCTTTTCAAAGTTGGATATAGCTATTTTTCTTTTTACTCTTTTTAGCACATTTTTGTTTAATTCTTCATTATTCATACCTATATCCCTCCTTTTCTAAAATTTGCTTTATTTTTTTTCTAATTCTGTGTAACTTTGTTTTTACTTTAAATTCTGTAATATTTAATTGTTTGGCAATCTCTTTTACTTTTTTACCAGCATAATAAAATAATTCAAAAATGTCGTTATCTTCTTTTGTCATATTTTCTAATGCTTTTTCCATTATTTTTATTTTATTTTGATTTTCATAGATATTGTCTACTTGATTCTGTTCTTGTAAAATATTCTCATAATCTTCAATATTAAGATTTGCCTTTATTTCTCTTTTTTTCTTTTTAATAATATTATTTACTACACCAGACAAATAAGAGCTTATTTTGTCATTCTCGTTTATTTTATAGGCATTTTTCCATAGAACAAAAAAAGTATCTGAAATCATTTCTTCTATATCTTCTTGTGTAAATTCTTGATTAGATATATTTTTTATAATGGTATAAACATATCCACTATAATCATCAATAATTTGTTCTATATTTAGTTTATTTTTTTCTATATAATCTTTTAATAGTTTGTGTTGCTTCAATTTAGATCTAAATCTCCGTTTTGTTTTTTAGATATCTTACCTTTATAATACCAATTTTTGAAAAAAGGTTACAAGTTTTGAAAAAATTCAGTTTACTTTTTTCAGTAAA
>CATOLW010000178.1 GCA_951800935.1 uncultured Clostridium sp. | reverse complement strand
GCTACTGCTGTGATAGATATATTTCCATCAACATATACATTGCTTACACGTCCACCATATTTTCTACCTACTAGTCCTGCTATATAAACACCACTTCCACTTAAATTAGCATTTTTAATACTAATTTTATCAAAAGTAGAATTTGCATTATCCACAGCTACTACTACTCCTATGTTGTTTCTACCTTGCAATGTGATATTTTCGAATTTTAGGTTATTAAATGTTGCACTTGAACTTTTTCCAGCAAATGCTGCTACAAAGTCAGTTGTTGGTGCTGTGTTGGTAAAGTTTGTTATTTTTAAGTTTTGCACTGTTCCATTAAATTGTGCAAATAAGCTAGCATTATTCAAGTTAGAAATTGTATAACCATTTCCTTCTATTTTTCCTGTAAAAGTTTCTGTTATAACAGCATTTCCACCAGTATATCCAGTAAAGTCAATATTGCCTGTTAATTCAAATAGTCCACCTGCTTCTGCATTTATTTTTTGGGCAAATTCTTCTTTGTTGGCAATCTTTGTAACTAAACGTTCTACAGTGCAATCTCTAGTAATTACATTACTAACTGCTCCACCAATTAAACTTAAATCATTTTTGCTACCAAAGAACATTTTTAGTCCTGTTACATCGATTTTTTCTGCTGTACTAGATTCTATTTTATACGCTAAAGCTCCTGCATTTGTGATATCTCTTGGAATATCTGTATCTTCTAGCTTCAAGTTTCCAACATATCCATATCTAATTTTGTTAAAGATTGGTATTTTATTACCAATTATTTTATGTCCATTACCATTTAGTCTTCCCATAAATGTTTGTGTTACATTGGTTGTCATTCCTGAGAAATCAATGTCATTATCTAATACATAGTAGCCATAAGGCTCTTGATTCATTTTTTCTACTAATTCTTCTGCTGTCCTAATATGTGTTACTTTAACATTGGTTCCTAGTGGATCAGCCACAAAATCATTTGTAACACTTTTTAAGTAATGATAATAAATCTTTCTAAGATTTGTTCTTTGAGAAATATTTCTGTCTCCTTTATTAGCATCATTTGTCAATGCTTCTGTATATCTTTCTATCATGTAATCGACATCAATAAACTTATTATTCCTAATATTTTGTTCTACCGTTTCATATCTGCTCATCTTATATTGTTTCCAGTCCATTTCTGTACCAGTTACCTTTTTTGTAATCTTTTTAATGGCGTCTAAGTCATTGGCAGATGCTTTGCTACCATAAGTAACATATCCCTCTACTCCAGCATAACCTAGCATCTCAAAGAAATTACGTTTGGTAGAGAATGCATCGGCATAACCACCGTCTAAATGTCCAATAAACCAACGATTTACCCATACAGATTCATATCCATAATCATTGCTTCCAAGACCATTGATAACATTCAATCCTCTTACACTTGCTCCCCAAGCATTATTTGGTCTTAGCACAATTCTATTATCATATAAAGCTTCTAAGGATGTTAAATTCATGGCAGTAGCTTGTGCTGCTGTAATTCCTCCCCAAGAAGACCAACCAGCAGATATATTCATTCTTGTCGCAATTTTTGCTTGTTGTTCTGGTGTTAATTTAATAAATGCTTTTCCTTCAATATAGTCTAGTAAATCTAGTGCATTTTGTTGCCCTTTATAATAATTTTCTAGTTTTTCTTTTGTATTAATTCTCTCTGGTGTTAAATTCTGAGTTGCATTACCTTCTTTATTCAAGTAGAAGGTTGTATTAAAGTAATAAGGTCCAACATCTTGAACAAGATTATTTTCGCTCCAATTAGCATATTGTTGAACATTACCTTCTGTAAGTGTTTCCGCTCTAACTCTCGTTCCTCGTTTATATAACATTATTTTATCATCTAATGCATGCTCCATCTCATGAGTCCAAGTATCAAAACTAGTAAGTCCTGGTCTTGCTTGGAACCATAAGAATCCTGCATTATTAGCAACACCAGCTGAGCTACCAGCAGGTTGCCATAGATTTAAAACTTCACTAAAGTTCTTAAAGAATGGTTGTTCTTGGCCAACTTTTCCTTGTGTATAAACTGGTTTAGTTCCTAGTGGAATATTTGTACCTGGAAAATAAGAAGTTTTATATCCAGTAATTGCTTTTGTACAATCATATGACATAATACAATAACTACTCCATTTACCATCATCAAATGCTCCTGCTAAAGTTGAAACATGTTTTTTAACAAGACTAACATGTGTATTAACATTCCTTAGTACTTCTGCTCTTCCAGTATCAGTCTCAGGATTTTTATGATATAACTGTTGAGCTCCAAATTGTAAATGATATGGTCCAGCTATCATATAAGTAGAGTTCTCTGGCATAGTAATAACGGGAAGTATCATCCTAGTATTCTTCTTAAGCCTAAACCATCCACGATATAACATATCGGGTCTATTGTCTACTGAAATTTCAGATAATATGTTTCTTCCTCCAAAATATTCAGTAAACCAATCATCTACATTTTCATATCCACCAATATTAGCTATTATATAATCTAAGAAATAACCAATACTTGAACTTCCTGTGTATTTCTTTAGACATGTATTGTAAAATGCATCTGTCTTGCCTGGCACTAAATTTCCTACAAACGTTTCTTTTACAACATTATAATAGGTCATTAAGTCAGAATACATTTTACCTTCAAATAGCATTAGGTCTGCTACTTTGGTTCCTTTTATTTCAAATCCATACCATCTGTCATAATAGGTATATCCATATACAATTTCTTTTAGTTTTCCACTGTCAATTAAATCTTGTTGTATTTTACTATTTAATACCTTATTTTCCATAGTAAGTACACTATTTTCATCATTTTGTAATAATTGCATTGCAATTTGTTTTGCATTGGCTTTTATAATTTGATTGTAATGATCTTTGTATAATCTACTATCTCCTGCCGTTGTTAGTGGGTCTAAATCGGTTGTATAATCAAGACCTTTCATGTATTCTTCTATGGTAGTTATCATGCTTCCATCTTCTTTGATGGCATAATTGTCATAAGCATAATTTAAGTTTAGTTCTGGTATTTTATAAATTGCTATATTTTGTTGGAATTTTTCAAAGTTTACGTTATATTCTTTTACGCTATAATCTTCAAAGACTACTTTAATCGTTGTGATTTTTTGATAATCTTTTGAAGTAATATAGGTTATCAATTTTCCATTGGCATAAGGTAAAATATGTTTAATTACTTTT
>CATOLW010000177.1 GCA_951800935.1 uncultured Clostridium sp. | reverse complement strand
AGAAATAAAAAGTTTAACATGTAATTCATGTGGTTATACTTTTGAAGACATAACCAATAGTGGAAAATTAGGATGTGGAAACTGCTATAAAGTATTTGATGAAAGACTAGAGCCAATTATTAGAAAAATACAAGGAGCCAACCATCATGTAGGAAGAATGGGAAAAATAATAGACAACAAGATAGAACAAAAAATGAAAGGTAAAGTTGAAAAAGAAGAGAAACAAGAAAATAAAGAACAAAATAAATTAGAAACTTTGCAAGAACAATTAAAACAAGCGATAAAAGAAGAAAAATATGAAGAAGCAGCAAAAATAAGAGATGAAATTAAAAAAATAGAAAAAAAGGATTAAGAGCAGTCCTAAAAATTGAATCTAGGAGGAACGAAAATGAATTGGTATTTACAAAGCTGTGAAAATTCAGATGTAGCTAAAAGTACAAGAATACGATTTGCTAGAAATTTGCAGGGAATTAAATTCAATCTAAGAAAAAAAGAAGAATTAGAAGTTTTGGAAAATAAAATAAAAGATAAGGTGTATAATATTGGCTATGGTTTAAAATTCTTAAAATTGAAAGACATGGATGATATTACTAAAATGAGTTTAGTTGAAAAAAACTTAATTAGTCCAGATTTTGTTTTAAACAAAAATGAATTAGGAAGCATCTTAATAAATGAAGAAGAAAATATTTGTATTATGATAGGAAATGAAGACCACATAGAATTACAAGTGTTTAGTTGTGGGTTGGATTTAGAAAATACTTTAAATTTAGCAATTGAATTGGACCAAAAAATGGAAGAATTATTTGGTTATGCTATTAGCGAAAAATATGGTTATTTAACAGCATGCCCCAATCGTGTAGGGACAGGATTAAAAGCTTCTGTTATGGTACATTTGCCAGCACTTTCAAAAACAAAAAATACAAAAAAAGTTTTAGAAGCAATTAATCATTTTGGAATTAATATTAGAGGATCTTATGGAGAAAACACAGAAAGTACAGGAGATATGTATCAAATTTCTAATCAACAAACTTTGGGAGCGACGGAAAAAGAAATTATACAAAATTTGAATGTGATTGTGGATAAGATTATTAAACAAGAAAGAGAGGCTAGAAAGATTTTAGCGAAAGATGATGTGGCTTTTGAGGATTTAATTTATAGAAACTATGGAATTTTGAAGTATGGTAAAAAGTTTTCGTCAGAAGAGATTAGAACTTTATTGTCGAACATTAAATTAGGTACAGATTTGGGGATTTTACAAGAATTAACGGATTTGCAAGTACAAAAGTTATATCTTTATACAAAGCCCGCTAATTTACAGAAATTTTTAGGCAAACAATATGAAGCAATCGAAAGGGATATTAAAAGAGCTGAAGTAATTAGGCAGATTTTAAAAGAAAAATAGAAAAACTCACGATAAAATAATGTGTGTTCTAAATTGCGATAGAATGTCGCAAAAAGAAACGTCCCCAATGGGACATGAAAGGAGTGATTAAAAATGACATATAAATTTACCAACAGAGCTAAAAAGGCAATTGAATTAGCTAATGAAGTAGCTATTGAATTAGGACATAACTACATTGGAACAGAACATGTTTTATATGGTTTAGTAAAAGAAGGAAGTGGAGTAGCTTCTAAAGTATTAAAAAATCAAGAGGTTACTGCAACAGAGTGCATAAACAAAATGATTGAACTAATTGGACAAGAAGAACCGATTACAGAAACCTTAGGATTTACACCAAGGACTAAAAAGGTATTTGAAAATGCTTTTATCGAAGCTAGAAAAATAGGTTATAATTATATTGGAACAGAGCATTTGTTAATTGGAATTTTAAGAGAGGGAGATTGTATTGCAGCTAGAATTTTATTGGAACTAAATGTTAATATTCCAAGATTATATAATGAAATTATAAAAGTAATTAATGAAGGAGAAGATTTAGCAAGTGAAGAAAAAAGTGGAAAGCAAGAAAGAAAAATAGGAAGTTATAATCAAACAACAACTTTAAATCAATTTGGAGAAGACTTAACTAAAAAAGCAGTAGAAGGAAAATTAGATCCTATTATCGGAAGAAAAGAAGAAATTGAAAGAGTAATTCAAATTTTATCAAGAAGAACTAAAAATAATCCTTGCTTAATTGGAGAGCCAGGTGTTGGTAAAACAGCAGTAGTCGAAGGACTAGCACAAAAAATTGTAGTAGGGGATGTTCCAGAAATATTAAAGGATAAAAGAGTAGTAGGGATGGACATTTCTGGTATGGTAGCAGGTGCAAAATATAGAGGGGATTTTGAAGAAAGAATCAAAAAAGCATTATCAGAAGTAAAAAAAGCAGGAGATATTATTTTATTTATTGACGAAATTCACACCATTGTTGGAGCAGGAGCAGCAGAAGGAGCAATTGATGCTGCTAATATCTTAAAACCTTTATTAGCAAGAGGAGAAATTCAGCTAGTAGGAGCAACGACATTAAATGAATATCGAAAATACATTGAAAAAGATTCGGCCTTAGAAAGAAGGTTTAGTCCTGTTAATGTAAATGAACCAAGTGAAAAAGATACCATAAAAATATTAACAGGAATTCGTGATAAATATGAAGCACATCATGGCGTAAAAATTACAGACGAAGCAATTGAATCTGCAGTAACGATGTCGGTTCGTTACATTAATGACCGATTCTTGCCAGACAAAGCCATTGATTTAATTGATGAAGCAGCATCTAGAGCTAAGTTAAAAACTTTTACAGAACCAGAGAGCTTAAAAGAATTAGAAGAACAAATAGAAGAAATTAAAAAAGATAAAGAAGAGGCAGTTAGAGCACAAAAATTTGAAAAAGCAGCAATGCTGAGAGATAGAGAAAAAGAACTAAAAGAAAAATATGAAAAAGAACAAAAAAAATGGAAAAATAAAAATACGAAACAAGTAACAAATATAACAGAAGAAAATATTGCAGAAGTAATCAGCAATTGGACAGGAATACCAGCAAGTAAGATAACAGAAGATGAAAATATCAGACTAAAAAATCTTGAAAAAAATCTTCATGAAAGAGTAATTGGACAAAATGAAGCAGTAGAAGCAGTAGCAAAAGCAATTCGTAGAGGAAGAGTTGGCTTAAAAGATCCCAAAAGACCGATTGGTTCTTTCCTATTTTTAGGCCCAACTGGTGTACGGAAAAACGGAATTATCGAAAGCCTTGGCAGAAAGTTTATTTGGCGATGAAAATG
>CATOLW010000176.1 GCA_951800935.1 uncultured Clostridium sp. | reverse complement strand
ATAGGCATTGAATATTGTAGATTATTTAACTTTGCATATAACAAAAGAAATAGAAATAAAAAATATTTATCTAGGTTATTACAAATTAGTAATCTAGGCGCATTTTATAATAAATGTGAATTAGTTACCTTTACCCCTTCTTTTAATATAAAAGATAAAGAACAATTTACTATTACAGCTAGAAGATTTATAGGAATATTTGAAATAAATGGTTTTGAATATTTGACTTACCAAATTACAGAAGAACAAGATTCTAAATATGTAATGTCAGTAGTTTATGACATTCAAAAGGAAAAGTGCTATAAAAATATTATTGTATTAACTCATGATGCGTCAAAAATTAATGTAAATGATTTTGCTTTTGGTATGAATCAAGTTCTAATTATTACAGATACAATTGAAAATAGAGAAAGATTAAAATATTTGCATAGTATAAATTGGGCTAGAATTATGAATAAGTATTATAGGAATAAGATTGTTTTAGCAGAATATGCTTTTTGTGATTATACAGATTATAAAAAGACCTATATTGCATATTTTTACTTTTTAGATACTGAAAAAATAAATAGAATCAAACAATTTTTAAGAGAAAATAGAAATAAAAGTATTGATATTATTTGCGATACACAACTGGAAAAGGAATTAAAAAAAGAACTTCCAACAGCTAGATATATTGTAATTGACTTGGAAGAATACATTGACAAAGAACGCAGAGTTTATGATTAAGAAGATATGTTTTTACATATTTTTATTTTTGTGTTTAATCTTAAATATTGTACTAGATATTAATGTAAAAAATTATATTGGAATTTTAAATGTATGTTTTGGAAAGAATATTGTACTTACTGCTAATTTATATGTACTTATTTGCTTCATAATCGCCCTTATTTCGTTTTTTATTATCATAGACATATTACTTGTACTATTCAAAAAAGAAAACGAAAATAAAGGAATTAATTTCAAAACAGAAGATGGAACTTATGGAACTTCTAACTGGATGAATGAAACGGAGCTAAAAGAAGTTCTTGGAATTAATGATATTCCTGGTATTATCTTAGGCAAATTAAATGGCGATATTATAAAACTACCTTTTGACAGTTATTTTAATAAAAATATTGCTGTTTTTGGTAGCTCTCGGAAGTATGAAGACAACTTCATTTCTACTAACTAATTTACTTGAACTTTCTAAATATTTAAAGTCAATTATTTGCACTGATCCAAAGGGCGAAATTTATCGAACAACCTCAAGCTATTTTAGAAGTATTGGCTATATAGTAAAGGTCTTTAATTTAAAAGATATGCGACACTCTGACCGTTGGAATCCATTAGGAGAAAACGAGACCATAACAGATGTTCAAGCAACAGCAAATGTAATTATTAGTAACACACAAAAGAAAAGTGGAAAAGACGACTTTTGGCCAAGAGCTGAAGAAAATCTACTGAAGGCCTTTTTATTCTATTTTTTGGAGAATTTATCTGATAAAAATACTCTATCTAATGTCTACCATCACATTGCAAATGGTGATATTGAAGAAATAGACAATATATTTAACAAAATACCACAAGACCACCCAGCAAGAATGAGCTATAATATTTTTGCAAGTGGTTCTGATACAATAAAAGCATCAGTCATTACAGGGCTTGGAACTAGGCTACAAGCTTTTCAAAATGAAGATTTACAAAAACTAACAAATGAAAGTGATATTGATTTAACCTTACCAGGAAAGAAACCATGTATTTATTATATTGTAACAAGTGATGTCGATTCCTCAAATGATTTTTTATCTTCTTTATTTTTTACATTTTTATTTATCAAATTAGTTAGATATGCTGACTCACAGCCAACTGGAAAATGTGAAAATGAAGTATTTTGTTTTTTAGACGAGTTCGCAAATATTGGTGCTATTCCTGACTTTAATCGTAAGATTAGCACAGTCCGCAGTCGCCGGAATTTCCCTAATTCCAATTACTCAAAATAAACGGTCAATTAGACAATCGTTATCCAAATGGTCTCTCTGATGAGATAGTTGGTAACTGCGACCTACGAATTAGTTTAGGTACAACAGACACGCTAACAGCTCGGCTTTTTTTGTGATTTAGTTGGTGTATCAACAGTCCAAACTGAAAGTATAAAAAAAGATGCTGGACTTGAAGGAGAGTTTGAGTATGGTCAAAAAAATATAACAACATTACAAAGGAACTTGCTAAATAAAGATGAAATATTAAGAATGGCAGCTACACAGCTTTTAGTAATCTTGCGAGGAAATAAGCCATTACTATTAGACAAGATGAGATATACAGAACATCCACTTGCAAAAAATCTAAGGGAATGTTCTGTTTTGGAATATAAACCTAAATGGACTAAAAATATTCCTGAAAAGATACAAATTAAAGAAAAAAAGGAAAAATGTAAAAAGAAACCTAAGAAAAAACCTAAAATAGACTGGGATACTTTTTAAATGTGTGATATAATCTTAATTAATAGATTTTAGAAGGGATGATTAAAATGAAGAATAAAAAAACAATAATTATTTCAATTTGTATTATATTAATAGTAGCGTTATCAATAGGATTATTTATTTTTAATCATAATAAAAAAATAAATGGGTTTTCTTCTAAAGAAAAAGGTTCTGTTATCTATGACACAGAAGGAAATGTTATATATGATACCTCCAAAAGAAACGAAATAACAGAAGTTGTTAAAGATACATTTATTCAAGGAATAGTAGAATTACATCATAATGGATACATATACATATTTAATGGTCAACATTTTGGAGAATTTGGCTTTGAAATGGAAGAATATACTAGAGCAAATATTATTGATAAAAAGCAAAAATGTATTGATTATTTTACATTAGAAGAATATGATACCAGTTATATACAAGAAGGCGATTTACTGATGTGCAGTGGAGATTTAAGTAAAAAAGGATATAGCATGGGAGATAATGACTTTGATCCTAAAAATAATTCTATTATTGTTTTAAAATCAAATGACTATGATAAAATGAAACAAGATGCATTAAAAAGTAATAGAACATATCCATCAGTAGTAACAATAGGAGATGCTTATATTGAATCTGGATATTTATATTTAAAGTATAGTTTGGAAGATGACACGCATACTGACACGGCATATAATTATCCATTTGCAGTAAAAGCTTATATAACAGATAATACTCAAATAATAGGAAATTTAGAAAAAGGAAAGAATGTAAAAGTAGAA
>CATOLW010000175.1 GCA_951800935.1 uncultured Clostridium sp. | reverse complement strand
AAAAACAAAGTAAGAAACCAATACAATTGGAGTAAAATAGCACAAGATACCCATTTTACTTATCAAAAAGCAATCTGTCAATCTATGGCAGAAAAACAAAAACGTGAATTGGAACAAGAAAGAGCAAGAAAAACCAAAAAAGCAAAAAATACAGAAAACGAAATTACGAACCTACTTAGTTTCAAAAAACGTCAAGCCTATGCTTAAAATGAGACAGTGGGGACAGATCTAAACTGTCTCAAATTATAACAAAAAATTGAAAAAATTAATGGACTCGTATATAATATAAATATTATATACGAGTTTTAAAATACATTTTAAAAATAAAATAAAAAAATTTTCAAATTCTACAAATTTAGCAAAAAAATAGTGTATAATAGAAAAGAAAATAAACAATGCTGTGATTTGGGGACAGTCTCCAATCACGACACAAAACAAAAAGGAGCAAAGATATGGAGTTTAAATCAGGATTTGTAACATTAATTGGAAGAACGAATGTAGGAAAGTCAACATTGCTAAATTTGTTAGTGGGAGAAAAGGTAGCAGCAATAGCTAATAAAGTACAAACAACAAGAACAGCGATTAAAGGAATTGTGAATCGAGAACATAGTCAAATTATTTTTACCGATACACCAGGGATTCATAAGCCGAAAACGAAATTGAATGAAACGATGGTAGAAACTTCTTTTTTAAGTATACCAGATAGTGATGTTATTTTATTTTTAATAGAAGCCACTAGTAAAGATATTGGCAAAGGCGATAGTATGATATTAGAAAAAATAAAAGAAGCAAAAAGAAAAACAATTCTAGTGATTAATAAGATTGACTTAGTAAAAAGAGAAACATTATTGAATTTGATTGCTAGGTATAGTAAAGAGTATAAGTTCGAGGCAGTGATTCCAATCTCGGCAACTAATACAAAATACAAAGAAGTGATATTAGATGAAATTGAAAAGAACTTAAAACCTGGTCCTGCATATTATGATATGGAAGAATATACAGATCAAACATTAAGACAATTAGCAGAAGAAACAATTCGAGAAAAAGCTTTGAAATTGTTGCAAGATGAAGTTCCTCATGGTATTTATATAGAAGTAGAAAAAATGAAACAAAGAAAGAATAAACAAGGAGAAGAAATTTACGATATTGAAGCAACTATTTATTGCTTGAGAGAGTCACACAAAGGAATTATTATTCGGAAAAAATGGAGAAATGTTAAAACGAATTGGAAGAACTGCAAGGATTGACATGGAAAAAAACTTTGGTATCAAAATCAATCTAAAAACTTGGGTAAAAGTGAAAGAAGATTGGCAATCCAATGATTCAATCATAAATAAATTTAAACTAAAATAAAATCAATGGATAAGTTGTGCTTGTTTCATTTTAGTTATGAAGATCAAACAAAAATGTATAAAAACGAGTAAAAGTGCGAAAGATAAAATTAAAGGTAAAACTTTAAATAGATAAAGGAAGTGGAGCTTATGATAAAAAAAATAGCATGGGAAACCTTTAAAAATACAGGAGATATTAATACTTTTATAGAACTAAAACAAATTGAAGATATTGAAAAAGGGATGGAGGGACGTTCCTTAAAATCCCTAAAAGAGGGATATGGGGATACTCCTGATTATAATAAGAAGAATTAAATAGAAAATAAAAAGGATAGTAAAAATGGCGAATGTAAAAATAAATGGAATTGTATTGGCTGAAAGTAATATGGGAGATTTTGACAAAATGTTAACAGTATTAACTCCAAATGTACGGGAAAGTTTCATGTGTAGCCAAAGGAGCAAGAAGACCCAAAAGTGCTCTTTTGGCTGGTACGCAAATGTTTTGCTTTGGAGAATATTTAGTGTATAAAGGTTCTCGGAACCTATCATATTAATTCAGTAGAACCGATTGAAGTGTTTTATAATCTTAGAACTGACTTGGACAAACTAAAATATGCAGTACATATTAATAAAATCGTACAAGATGTAACGGGCGAAAATCAAAATTGTTATAGAATTTTACAATTATTATTAAATACACTGTATACCATATCTGAAACAGATAAAAATTTGGATATGGTTATTCGGTGTATTTAAATTGCGTTTGTTATGCATTTTAGGATTTACACCACAGATTATGGGATGTACAAATTGCAAAGAAAAAGAAAATCTAAGTTACTTTAGTCTAAAAGAGAATGGGTTAAAGTGCAAAATATGTGGAAAACAAGATACAAGTACAATTGAAATAAGTAAAAGTACATTAAATGCAATTCAATATACGATAACAGCACCGCCTAAAAAGCTATATTCCTTTAATTTGAAAGAAGAAGCACTAGAAGAATTTAAACTAGTAACCAAATTGTATTTTAATGAAAAGTTAGAAAGAGAATACAAATTAGAAGAATTATTTTGATTGTTGACAACTCTAAAATTAATGTATATAATAAAACCATAAAAAGAAGGGAGCGATTTTTATGAAAATAAAAATAACAGGAAAAGAATTAAAAATAACAGAAGCAATGAATGATTATGTGGAAAGAAAATTGGAGAGAATTGATAAATATTTTGAAGAAGCAGAAGCGGAAGTTACTTTAAAAACAGAAAAAAGTGAACAAATTGCAGAAATTTACGTCTTAGCCAATGGAGAAAAATATAGAGCAGTAACAGAAGATAAAGATATGTATGCATCTATTGACAAAGATATTGATATTTTAGAAGGTCAAATTAGAAAAGCAAAAACGAAAAGAGAAAAAATGATGAAAGATGCTTCTTTAAAAACAATGGAAACAGTAACAGATCCTGTAGCTGAAATAACAGAAGAAATCATAAAAACTTCTTATTATGAAATCAAACCAATGCTACCAGAAGATGCTGTTTTAAAATTAAAAGAAAAGCCAACTCACAATTTTCTAGTATTTATCAATGTAGAAACAGGAAAAGTAAATGCAATTCATAGATTAAAAGATGGTAAAAACTATGGTTTAGTAGAACCAGAAGCATAAAAATAAATAAAAAGAAAAGGCAGGAAATCAAATCCTGCCTTTATGTATTTTATAATAAAATAAATAAAAACAAAATTTAACTTCCTACCTAAAAATGAAGAATTAAAGTAACAAAACGAAACTATTTCATTTGTTGTTCAGCTTGTTGTATCATTTTTCTAACCATGTTACCACCGATTCTACCAGCTTCTTTAGAAGTAAGATCTCCATTGTATCCGTCTTTTAAATTAACACCAACTTCAC
>CATOLW010000174.1 GCA_951800935.1 uncultured Clostridium sp. | reverse complement strand
TTTTAAATTCAAAAGAAAATTTAGATATCATACAAGATTTCATCGAGACTTTTTTAGAGATACACATTGAAGAAATAAAATTAAACCCCTATTTAGAAACCAAATCTAATTTTTTGCCAACAGAAGAAAACTTTGGAATAGTAGATGTTAGAGTAAAATTAAAAAATCAAGAAGAATTAAATATTGGTATTCAATTTATAGATGGATACTATATACAAAGTAAAATGTTGTTATATTATGCGCAAATTCATTCTAATCAACTAGAATATCAAGATAATAGAATACCAAGTAGGACCATTACGATTAATTTATTAGATTTTAATTATTTAAACTCTAATAAATACTTCAATGAAATTACAATACCATCCAAAACAGAAAATACAATCGAACTATATATATTAGAATTACCAAAACTTAGGGCAAGTAGAAGTAAGAAAATAGAAAAACAAGAAGCATGGATATTATATTTAAGAGGAGAATTAGAGGAGGAAACAACAGAAACTTTAAAGCAATTTGACAAGATAAAAAAATTAGATGATTTGTTAGAAAATTTTTGGAGAAATGAAACAATGGAATAAAAAAGCGTAATATAATAAAACATTATATTACGCTTGAACGATCAAAATTAATGTACTTGTGTTAACGTTTGCTTTAATGTCACTTTGATAATCGTACCTTCTGGAACTTGTGCATCTTTTGCATAATCTTGGGCAGTGACAATTCCAGAGCCCTCTATACTAATATTTAATCCTTTTGATTTTAAAGAACTAATTGCCTCAGAAGCATTCATATTTCTTAAATCAGGAACACTTACTGAAGTTGAAATACTACTTCCTTGTCCATAAAGAACAATAAGAGAATCTTTTATCAAAGAATTTCCTGGTTTAGGAGTTTGATCTTCTACTAAGATAGTATTAGGATCACCATTTACATATACCTTTGTACGGAAACCAGCATCTTTTAATATTTTTTCAGCTTCTGCAACGGTTTTATTTCTAATATCAGGAACAACAATTAAATTATTAGAATTAGTATTGCTAGAAGCATCTTCATCAGAAGGAATACCCAAGTAAGGTAAAATTTCAGATAACATTTGTGAAACCACAGGACCTGCTATTTGACCTCCTTGATGACCATTTTTTCCTTCTGGCTTATACAAAGTAAGAAGTAATGAAACCTGTGTATCTTCAATTGGTGAAATAGCTACATAAGAAGCTACATATCCTTCTTCTTTTTTACCATCAGGAGGTTCAGAAGTACCTGTTTTACCTCCAATCGAATAACCAGAAACAGCAGCATGTCGACCAGAACCATCTGTTACAACAGATTCCATCATAGATTTAACTTCTTCAGCTGTTTGTTTCGAAATGACTTGTCTAACTTGTGTGATAGGAAGTTCTGTTGTAGTATGGGTATCTGTATTTGTTATTTCTTTTACAATACGAGGTTGCATTAAAACACCATCATTTGCAACACAAGAAATGGCAGTAATCATTTGAAGAGGAGTAACATTGATTCTTTGTCCAAATGACATGGTTGCAAGTTCAACAGAACGAACATTATCTAGATTATAGAAGATACTATTTTGTTCACCATATAAACCTGAATTGGTAGTTTCAAACAATCCAAAAGCATTATAATATTTATATAAAGTAGAAGCACCAATTCTTTGACCTAATTGCATAAAGGCTGGGTTACATGAGTTGCATAAAGATCTTCTTAAAGTTTGTACGCCATGTGGATTAGAAGCCCAACAACTGATTTTACGGTCAGCAACTTCTTCATATCCTTTGCAATAAAAATCTCCAGCTTTATCTGTTGTAGTAATATTTTCCTCTAAAGCAACAGAAGCAGTAATTACTTTGAAAGTAGAACCAGGTTCATAAGTTTCTCCAACTGATTTGTTAGCCCACATTTTAAACAAAGCTTCATTTTTTTCTTTCGTTGAAAGAGAATCATAAGTTTGAGCTAAGGTAGAATTTGGTGTGTAAGGAGAGTTTAAATCATAATCTGGATAAGAAGCCATGGCGAGAATGTCTCCCGTTTTTGGATTCATAACAATGACATTACCGCCTTTTTTGCAATCGTTTTCATCTACAGCTTGCTTTAAATATTTTTCTACAATAGATTGAATATTCAAATCAATAGTAAGTGTTAAATCGCTTCCATTTTCAGCAGAAATATAAGTTTCTTCTGCATTCGGAATTTCTTGTTGGTTACTACCTTTTGAACTTACAATTTTACCAGGAGTACCCGTTAAAGCAGATTCCCATTTTGCTTCAATACCACTTAAACCCTGATTATCATTGCCACAAAATCCAATTACATTAGAAGCAACTGTACTATAAGGATAGTAACGTTTGGTATCTTCATCTATATTAATGCCAACTGTAATTTTATTTTCGTCCATCCAATTTTTTAATTGATCCACTTTTTCTTGTTCTACTTTTTTTATGATAGTTTCTACTTGTGAATCACTATTTACTTTTTCTAATATTTCATTATAATCCAATTCAAAAATTTCAGATAATCCTTTTGCTACTTTTTCTTTATAGTCTTTTGTGTCTATATCATTTGTTTTTACAATTTTAGTAGGATTAATTGTGATGGTATCTACTTGTGCCCCAATGGCTAAAGCTTTTCCAGTAGAATCATAGATGTTGCCACGTTTTGGGCTAATAATTTGATTAATGGTTTGTTGTTGATAGGCTTTTTCTTTTAAAAAGTTTCCTTGTACAAATTGAAGAAAGCCAATTCTAATTACTAAAAGAGCAAAAATTAGAGTAGTGATAATTAATAAGGTTTTTAATTTTGTAGTGTGGATTAAGTTTTTAGAATCAAATCCAGTTTTAATTTTCACTATTTTAGTGTTTGCTTTTTTTCTACTTTGTTTTTTTATGTTTTTCTTATTTTTCATAAAATTCATTCCTTTTTTCAAATTAGAATTCTTTTGTTTTTTATATTGTATATTAAAAGTAGTTAAAAATCAATAAAAGTTGAAAAAATAGGAAAAATATAATACAATAAAAAAAGATGGAGGAAAGCGAATATGAGTACAATTTTAGAAGAAACCAAATTTATCATGAACCAATATCATATCAAAGCAAACAAATCACTAGGACAAAATTTTTTAATCAGTCAAGAGGTAGTACAAACCATTATAGAAAGCAGTAACATCAGCAAAGAAGATTTAGTAATTGAAATTGGACCAGGATTAGGAACTTTAACAAAATATTTATTAGAAAAGGCA
>CATOLW010000173.1 GCA_951800935.1 uncultured Clostridium sp. | reverse complement strand
TGAACAATGGAATGGATTTAATTCTGGTGATTGGCAAAATGAAATCAATGTAAGAGATTTCATTCAAAAAAATTACACACCTTATGAAGGAGATGATAGCTTTTTAGCAGAATCTACTCCAAAAACAAAAGAATTATGGAATGAAGTATTGGAATTATATAAAGAAGAAAAAAATAGTGAAGGTAGTGTTTTAGCCATTGATACCAAAACAACTTCTACTATTTCTAGTCATAAAGCTGGCTATATTCATAAAGAATTAGAAGATATCGTAGGCCTTCAAACTGATGCTCCTTTAAAAAGATCTATTATGCCATTTGGAGGAATTAGAATCGTAGAAAAGTCTTGTCAAGCATATGGAAAAGAAGTTGACCCTGAAACAGATGAAATTTTCCATAAATACAGAAAAACTCATAACGACGGTGTATTTAGTGTCTACACACCAGATATTAGAGCTGCTAGAAGCTCTCACTTACTTACTGGTCTTCCAGATGGTTATGGTCGTGGAAGGATTATAGGAGATTACAGACGAGTTGCCCTATATGGTGTAGATGTTTTAATAGAAGAAAAGAAAAAAGAATTAGATGTTTTAAATGTAGACGAAATGACAGAAGCTGTTATTCGTGAAAGAGAAGAAATTAGTGAACAAATCTCAGCTTTAAATGAATTGAAAGTAATGGCTTCTAGCTATGGATTTGATATTTCTAAACCTGCTACAACAGCAAAAGAAGCTGTTCAATGGTTATACTTTGGATATTTAGCTGCTATTAAAGACCAAAATGGAGCTGCTATGAGTATTGGAAGAACCTCTAGCTTTTTAGATATTTATTTTGAAAGAGATTTGAAAAATGGAACAATAACAGAAGTCGAAGCACAAGAAATTATGGACCATTTTGTTATGAAATTAAGATTAGTACGTTTCTTAAGAACACCAGAATACAATGAATTATTTAGTGGGGATCCTGTTTGGGTAACCGAAAGTATTGGTGGTATGGGAATTGATGGAAGAACTTTAGTTACTAAAAACTCCTTTAGAATTCTTCACACCTTACAAACTTTAGGACCTGCACCAGAACCAAACTTAACTGTTTTATGGTCAACTCGCTTACCAGAAGGATTTAAAAAATTCACAACAAAACTATCCATCAATACTTCTTCTATTCAATATGAAAATGATGATTTGATGAGAACTACATTAGGAGATGATTATGGTATTGCTTGTTGTGTATCTCCTATGAAAATTGGAAAACAAATGCAATTTTTTGGTGCTAGAGCTAACTTAGCAAAAACCTTATTATATTCTATCAATGGTGGTAGAGATGCAATTACTGGTAAACAGGTTACACCAACCTATGCTCCTATTACTTCCGAGTACCTAGATTATAACGAAGTAATGGCTAAATTTGATCAGATGATGGAATATGTTGCAAAAATCTATATCAAAGCCTTAAATATGATTCATTATATGCATGATAAATATTCTTACGAAGCTATTGAAATGGCACTACATGATAGAGAAATTGTACGAACTATGGCTTGCGGAATTGCTGGATTATCAGTTGTAGCAGACTCTTTATCTGCTATCAAATACGCTAAGGTAAAAGTAATTCGTGATAAAACTGGTTTAGCCATTGATTATGAAGTAGAAGGCGATTTTCCAAAATACGGAAATGATGACGACCGTGTAGACCAAATTGCTGTTGATGTTGTAAAAACTTTTATGAACAAATTAAGAAAACATCAAACTTACAGAAATGCAAAACATACATTATCTATTTTAACAATCACATCTAACGTAGTTTATGGAAAAGCTACTGGAAACACACCTGACGGAAGAAGATCTGGAGAACCATTTGGTCCAGGAGCCAACCCTCTACATGGAAGAGACACTAATGGTGCTTTATCTGTTATGAACACCATTGCCAAATTACCTTTTGACTCTTCAGAAGATGGTATCTCTTATACCTTCTCTATTACACCAGGAACCCTTGGAAAATCAGAAGAAGAAAGAATTAACAATTTGGTTAACATGTTGGACGGCTACTTTGCTCAAACAGGTCATCATATTAATGTTAATGTATTCGATAGAAGCTTACTAGAAGATGCAATGGAACACCCTGAAAAATATCCTCAATTAACCATTCGTGTTTCTGGTTATGCTGTAAACTTTACAAAATTAACAAGAGAACAACAATTAGATGTAATCAACAGAACAATTCACGAAAAAATTTAATCATAATTTGGGAATGCTCTTAGCTGTGTAAACGTTAAGTAAGCTTACAGATAAGTAATACCTTTAGGGACGGAGGAAAAAATCATGGATAATGATTTAAGATATTATGCTAAAGTTCATTCCATCGAGTCTTTTGGAACTGTCGATGGCCCAGGTATTCGCTTTGTTTTATTTTTACAAGGTTGTCATTTACAGTGCAAGTATTGTCATAATCGTGATACCTGGGATATGAATAAAGGAGAATACAAATCTTTAGATGACATTTTAGATAAAATTGTACGTTATAAAAATTATATTTGTCCTAATCGGTGGCGTTACTGTCACTGGAGGTGAACCTCTTTTACAAGTAAACTTTTTAATTGAGCTTTTTACAAAACTAAAAGAGCAAAATATTCATACCTGTATTGATACTTCTCGGTATGGTTGCTTTAACAGATGATATTAAAAAACTGTTATCTTTAACAGATTTAGTTTTATTAGATATTAAACACATTGATGATAAAAAGTGTAAAGATTTAGTTGGCTTTTCTAATCAGTTAGAATTACAGTTTGCTAGGTATCTAAGTGATAATCATATCCCGATTTGGATTAGACAGGTCTTAATTCCAGGTCTTACTGATAAGGAAGAAGATTTATTAAAATTAAAAGATTTTATTACTAGTTTAAAAACAGTTGAAAAAGTTGAACTCCTTCCCTTTCATACCATGGGAAAATTCAAGTGGAAACAACTTGGTTTAGACTATGCTTTAGAAAACATCTCCGATGCTAGTTTAGATGATATAAAAAAAGCAAACAAGGTTTTAGGAATCTCCTAAAACCTTGTTATTTTATTTTATCTTACATACCTAATAACTTTAATTCAATATTTTCCATTTTATATTTTCCATCTACTAATTTGAATTCTACTAAAGTATCTTCTAATGTTTCTTTGTTTTGTCTTAAATCTGTTGTAAAATATAATTTAATTTGTGGAATTTCTAATTGATTGGTTATAATTTCTTTGAAAGTTTCTGCCATATGTTTT
>CATOLW010000172.1 GCA_951800935.1 uncultured Clostridium sp. | reverse complement strand
AGATATGCAAGGTCCAGAAATTAGAACAGGAATGTTGGTAACAGGAAAAAATGATAAAATAAAATTAGAAGATGGACAAAAATTCACATTAGTGAATGAAGATATTATTGGAGATAAAGATAAAGTATCTGTAACTTACAAAGAATTATATAAAGACGTAAAACCAGGAAGCAAAGTATTAATTGACGATGGAGCAATCGAATTAGTAATTGATGAAATCGTAGATAAAGACATTGTATGTACTGTAGTACACGGAAATGGTTTAGGAAGTAGAAAAACTATTAACTTACCAGGAACAGCAGTGCGTTTACCAGCTTTAAAACAAAAAGATATTGATGACTTAATAACAGCTTGTGAACATGATTATGACTATGTTGCTATGTCATTTGCAAGAAACAAAGATGACATCGACCAAGTAAGAAAAGTATTAGATGAAAACGGTGGAAAAGACATTAAAATTATTACCAAAGTAGAAAACGTAGAAGGTTTAGAAAACATGGAAGAAATCGTTGAAAATGCAGATGTTCAAATGATTGCCCGTGGAGATATGGCAACAGAAACAGACTTTACAGAACCACCAGTTATGCAAAAGAAATTCATCAAATTATCAAATAGAGCAAACAAACCAGCAATTACTGCAACCCAAATGCTAGAAACAATGACATATAATCCATTACCAACAAGAGCAGAAGCAAGTGATGTTGCAAATGCTATTTATGATAGAACAAGTGCTGTTATGCTATCAGGAGAATGTGCTATGGGAAAATACCCAGTTGAGTGTGTTCAAACTATGGTAAAAATAGCAAATAGAGTAGAAAAAGAAATTGATTATTGGAAGAGATTTAAAAGTAAAGAAGATATTGATATGTCTACACTTGAAAGTAAAATTGCTTATTCAACAGCTGTTATGGCAATGAACTTAAATGCAGATGCTATTTGTTGTTATACTCATACAGGGGATTCAGCAAGAAGATTTGCAGGATTGGGAGTAGGATGCCCTATTTTAGCAGTGACTGACAATAGAAGAACTTATAATCAATTAGCCATTGCTTGGAATGTTACACCAATTTATGTTGAGAAAAAAGAGATTATTGATGATATCGTAGCAGAAGGAATTGAAAAAATGAAACAAAGAGGAATTCTAGAAAAAGGTGATACCATTGTTGTTTCAGGAGGAGCTAAATGGTTAGAATCTGCTGAAGATAGCAAAATTATTGGTGGAATTGCAAGAATTTAGGAAATTTGTATAGTAGAAAAAGATGATTTGCTAAAAATAGCAGATCGTCTTTTAAATTACAGTAACTCAGGAAACTAACAAATCAAGATTTGACTCTTGAAAACTGTCAGCTATTAAGGCGACGAAATAATATCGTATAACAATATTGAAACAACCAAAATATAGTTATGAAAAGGAATTTGATAGAATAAGAGAAAAATATAACTTAAAAGGTCAAATTAAAACTGTAAGTAATATATATTTAGATAACCTATTACATTACGTTGTTCATTAAATTTTTTCATTATATTCTCCAAAAAAATAATTATTTTATTGATTTTATAATAGAGTTTGTGATATAACGTGTAGAGAAAACACACGCAAATAAAGATATTTTTATATTTAAAAATCATTGAAAAACATATTATGTTATGATATGATACGAATAATAAAGATGGAGGGGTTCAAAAGATGAATAAGATTAGAAATACAAAAGGTATAACATTGATATCGCTTGTGGTTACAATTATAGTTCTTTTAATACTAGCAGGAGTAAGTATAAATTTATTATTGGGAGAAAATGGAATAATAAAAAGAGCAGGACAAGCAAAAGAAGAATATGAAAACGCACAAATTGCAGAACAAGAAAGTTTAAATGAATTAGAAAAACAATTAGCAGATTATAATAAAGGTTTACCAGATAACACACCAAATACAAAAGCAGGAACAGAAGTAAAAATGCCATCAGAATGGTTTTCTACAACATTAGCTTATGTGTCAACAGAAGATGGAAGAATAGTAAAGACAGAAACAAAAGTAGCAAGTGTAACAGCTATAGCAACAGGAAATGGAGAAACAGTGCCAGTACCAAATGGATTTTATTATGTAGGAGGAACAATAAATACTGGAGTAGTAATATCAGACAATCCAGCAGATAAAAATAAATATGTTAATTATACACCAACAGGAGAAGTAAAAGAAGGTATACCATCAGGAGTAGCATATAATGAGGATGGAACAGTAAATACTGAAAATTCAGAATTAAAAGGAAATCAATTTGTATGGATACCAGTATCTGCAAATGAATATGTAAAAAAAGACTGGGGAATGGCAAATGCAACTTGGGAAAGACAAACAAATACAGCAGAATTGCCACAAATTCAAAAATATGGTGGATTTTATGTTGGGAGATATGAGGCAGGAACAAGTAATATAAGTTTATCAACAGGAATAAATTTTGCAAGTCAAAATACAGCATCTAGTTGGGGAAATGATGATTTTTCCATACGAGATGAATTAAATCATACGGTAACAGGAAAGATAAATTTAAAAGCAGGAGAAATACCATATTATCATGCAGATTATGAAACAGCATTAAAGTTAAGTAATAGTATGTATCAAACAGATTATGTTCAAAGTGGACTTGTTACAGGAACAATGTGGGATGCAATGATGAAATTTATTGCAGGTAATGATAATACAGTTGTAACTTCAAGTACATGGGGAAATTATACTAATGGAAATGTAACATATACAGAAGGAAAAGGAAGATATGCTACGGTTGATGCAAATGGAGCGATGACATCGGCATTTACAAAAAGTAATGGAAACTACAATTATGGAATAAAAACAACAGCAATATCAGAAGATGTAAAAAAGAAAAACTTATATGATGTGGCAGGAAATTTATGGGAATGGACACAGGAGGCATCTTATCCAAACAATGCAGTCGAATCATACATGCTTCGTGCGGGTAGCTTCAACGACAGCTATGCTGACTACCCTGCGTGCTACCGTGATAACGGCGTTGCGACTTACACTTACACGCATGGCGGGTTTCGCCCTGCACTTTATATAAAGTAGCACTGAACACTGGTAGCGATAAATCATAACGAGATGGAACTATGAAATAAATGAGAAATTAGATAGTTGTGAAAATAAAAATTGTAAGAGAGATATAATACTGTTTAATTTGAAAAAAGAAGCATATGTCAAGTATTTATATGAAAATCTGAAAAATCAAACATATAAACATGGAGGCT
>CATOLW010000171.1 GCA_951800935.1 uncultured Clostridium sp. | reverse complement strand
TCTCTTCCTCCTGTTTTTTATTTTTTATGAACGTTTTACTACTTGACAATTTTGTAGCTATTTATATTATAACATATTTACATAAAAAACGCAAGTTTTATGTAATTTCACTTATAAAATAATAAAGAGTAAAAAACTTTTTCAAATTTTCTACTCTTTAAACTGCTTGTTATCTTTGTTCATCGTCTTTATTTTCTTCTTTGCTGTCTTGTTTGTCCTCTTTTCTTGTTTCTTTTGCTGATTCTTGATAAATTTCATGCATTTGCTTATCAATATAGTCTTTTACAATATCATATTTATACGCATCTTTAAATTTATTAGACATTTTTACTTCTGGTTTATTTTCTTCTTCTGGTTCTTCTTTTCCTTGTCCGATTTTTGCTTCTTTTTCTACTCTTTTTCTTTCTCTCCAAGCATTAAACTTTTTACCTAATTCATACCATTTATACTTTTTGTCTGGTAAATTATTTCCATTTATTTCATCTTTTGTTGGTTCATCCTTTTTGCTTCTTTTGGCTGAACTTTCTTTTTCTTGTGTTCCTTTATTTTGTTCTTCTGTTCCTTCTTTTTCTGGTTTATCTATGGTTGCTCCTGGTATTTTTTGAATAGACTTTTCAATGTTTTTTATTTGAAAATTATATCCTTTAGAAATTTTCTTTAATGATTTTAGTGCTTGTATTTCTCCTGTTCCTTTATTATGAGAAAAGCCCTTTTCTGCTACTAATCTTTCTAAAAATTCTTTATCTACATCTACATTATTTTTTTGGCAAAAATCCATAAAAGCTGTTTCATTCATATTGCTCTTTTTTTCATGCTGCATTCTTGCACTAGTCAATGATGGAATTTCTATGTCATAAATTTGCTTTATTTTAGCTGCATCTTTAACAGGGTCTAATTTTTTTAAGTCATCATCTATTTTTTTCATTTGTTCTCTTATTTTAGCTAGATTTTCAGCAGCACGTATCATCCCTTTTAAATTTATTTCTAAAGAAGGATGTTTTTCGCACAAATCAATAATTAAATCTATTTGCTCTTTTTCTTTTATTGCCTTTTTCCTTGTTCTGTTATACTTTTTCTCTAGAATATAGTTCATTTGTGCTTGAAATTCTGGATCTTTATTTAATTCATTGATATAAGAATCTACTTTTTCTTTATTGTCTGTTAAAATTTTCTCTTTTTTGCTTATTTTTCCCTTTATTTCTTTTATCTTTTCTTCAATTTTTTTAATTTCTTCATCTGCATCTTTTTCTTTTGCCTTATCTTTATCTTCATGTGCTCTAATCTTCTTTATTTGTGCATCTTCTTTTGCTCTTTTCTCTCTTTTAAATTCCTCTTTTAAGGCTTTAATGTCTGTTTCAAGTATTTTTACTTTTTCATATGCTCTTTTGTCTTTGTTGTATGATTTGTCCAGTTTTTCATTTAATTCCATTAAAATCACTCCCCTTTTTATTCTTCTATTTCATCATCATCTTCTTGTAAGATCTCATCACATTCCATTACTAGTTCTTCTAATTTAATTTTTAAATCTGCTAATTCCTCTGCAGATAATTCTTCTAATTCTTCTTTTGTTATTTCTAAATTGGTTAGTTCTTCATTCATATTTTTAACCCCTTTCTTTGGCAAATATCCATTCTATGTTCTATTATAACAAAAATCTATCTTTTTTTCAATAGATTTACATAAATTTAATAATTTTGTCATTCTTTGGTAATATTTGTAACATTTGCTAAAAATAAAAAAAGCAAATACTTCACTTGTATTTGCTTAAATTCTATCTATAAATTTTCTAAACTTCTTTTAGCTAATTGTCGATACCTTTCCTTCTTATCTTTAATCTTCTTTCCTTCCAGTTCTGGTAGTATCCCAAAATTAGCATTCATTGGCTGGAACTTATCATTTGGTGTTGAAATGTATTTAGCTAGGGCCCCTATTACTGTATATTCTGAAAAAGTGCGAAAAGCTTTATCTTGATTTTCTCCCCCATCTTCAAAATCATAGGCAGCATTTAATCCTGCAACAAGTCCAGAGGATATGGATTCAACATAACCTTCTACTCCTGTAATTTGTCCTGCAAAGTATAGGTTTGGTATCGTTTTTAGTTGATACGTTTCCTTTAGTAATTGACTAGAATTGATATAGGTGTTTCTATGCATAACACCATATTTAACAAATTCTGCTTGCTCTAACCCAGGAATTTTTTGAAACACTCTTTTTTGTTCTCCAAATTTTAAATTCGTTTGAAATCCAACCATATTATATAAGCTTGCTTGTTTATCGTCTTGTCTTAGTTGAACAATGGCATAAGGTCTTTTAGCCGTTCGTGGGTCATCAAATCCTACTGGTTTTAAAGGACCAAATCGTAAGGTGTCCATTCCTCTTTTGGCCATAATTTCAATTGGCATGCATCCTTCAAAGATTTCTCTTTTTTCAAATTCATGTAGTGTTACTACTTCTGCTTCTACTAGTTCTTTCCAAAAATTTTCATATTCTTCTTGGTTCATGGGAAGATTAATATAACTTTGCTCTTCCTTTTCTTGGCTAGCTAATCTTTTTTTCCATTCTTCTATACTTTCTTCTTTTTTCTTTTCTTGGCTATAGCGATCTCCATAAAAGGCAACCGAAAAATCAATACTTTCCTTTTCAATAATGGGTGCTGCTGCATCATAAAAATAAAGTTTGTCTTGTCCTGTTAGTTCTTGAATTTGATTGGCTAATTCCTTACTTGTCAATGGTCCTGTTGCAACAATTACAATCCCTTCTTTTAGCATTTCTTTGATATTGCTTACTTCTTCATTTATGATTTCAATGTAAGGATTTCTTTTTATCTCTTCTGTTACTTTTTTAGCAAATATTTCTCTATCAACTGCTAATGCTTGTCCAGCAGGTACTTTTGTTTCATCTGCTATACGAATTAATAACGAATCCAATCTTCGTAATTCCTCTTTTAATAAGCCACATGCATTGGTTAGTAAATTTGATTTGAAAGAATTGCTACATACTATTTCTGCTAAGTTTTCATTACTGTGTGCTGGTGTATATTTTTGCGGTTTCATTTCATATAACTTTACTTTTATTTTTTGCTTGGCTATTTGATAGGCTGCTTCACATCCGCTTAAGCCTCCTCCTATTATGGTTATATAATCTTTCATTTTTCTCTCTTTCTTTTTTATAAACGAGCAGGAATGCTTCCTACTCGCTTCTCTTCTTGTTGGATGCTTTTTTCTTTGCTTCTTCGAATTTTCTTAAAATTCGAAGATATTATAAC
>CATOLW010000170.1 GCA_951800935.1 uncultured Clostridium sp. | reverse complement strand
GTTTATAAGGTCCATAATTTCCTTTTTCTTCACTTTCTGATACCATACCTTCGTCTGGTATAATTCTAAAGTCTTTTAATGCATTTACAATTCCCTCAATTCCATTTTCCACTTCTCTTTTTTGGTCAGTGTCTTCAATTCTTAAGAAAAATACTCCTTCTGTTTGTGCTGTTAATTTTTTAGCTATTAGAGATTGGTATAACCCTCCAATATGTACAAATCCTGTTGGACTTGGCGCAAATCTTGTTACTATTGCTCCTTCTTTTAGTCCTCTTTCTGGATATTTTTCTTCATAATAAGTTATTTCTTTTGCTTCTGGAAATATTAAATTTGCTAAATCTTTATAATCCATTCTTTTCTCTCCTTTTTGATAAAGATTTTCTTATTTTCTTATTATAGCAAATTTTTTCTTTGTTTACAATACTTATTTTTTGCTTTTTATGTGCATTTGTGGTATAATTTGAATAATTACTTGCTAATTGGAACTACTTATAGTTCCTTGTCAACTGTCTTTTTAGACAGACCCCCATGGGAGGTGAGCTTATAGTGGTACGCATTGATATTGATTACCAGTGTGATCATTTTGCAGTAATTTCACAAGAAAATGGAGTTATTGCTTATGCTTTCCTTGTGATGGATGGTTCACATTGGGAATTAGTTCCCAATAACCTAAATCATAAAGACAGATCTTAAGAGCTTTAGATAGAAATTAGAAAATCTATTAAGTTCAAACAACAAAGATACCAAATCTTATCGAGATTTGGTATCTTTCTCTTTTATTTTTATGTCAATTATGGTATAATATAAGTATAGCAATATTTTTGCTATTGTAACTCGTAAATTTTCACCTGATTAAGGCAGAAAGGTATGTTATGACAAAATTATTGTATACTGGCACAAGCATAACAATTTATGCAACAGAACCTGTGTGTAAAGATGGTTACACAAGTATTTGTATTTGCAGGGAAAGAAATTTTCTTGGGGAAAAATTTTTCTCCGTCCTTACTACTGGTTATATCCGTGAGGATGGAATTATCCTACTTGGAAATTTCTCCCACCTTTCAGATCAAATATGTAAAGAAATACTTCAAGTCGAAGAATTCTTAAACTGCCGGTATGTCGGGAGAGGAAAGTCTTAGTACTTTCCTTTTATTTAATTCCTTTCATACAACAAAATATACACAAACATAGAAATACCAAGCTACCAAAAGCTTGGTATTTCTATGTTTTTTCTACACTTCCATAATAATTGGTATAATCATTGGGTTTCTTTTTGTTTTCATAAAAATATAATCTCTTAAATTTTCTCTTGTAGCCGATTTAATCGTTACCCAATCGGTAATTCCTCTTTCCTCGCATTTCTTAATTTCATGTCTTACAACTGACTTAACATCATCCATTAAATTCTCAGATTCTCTAACATAGACAAATCCTCTTGAGATAACATCTGGACCCGCTACTACTTCTCCTGTTGATGAATCCATTGTTAATACAATAACAATCAATCCATCTTGTGATAAGTGTTGTCTATCTCTCAAAACAATACTTCCTACATCGCCAACGCCTAGTCCATCTACTAATACTCTACCACTTGGAACAGAAATTGTGAGTTCTGCCCCTTCGTTATTAATTTCTAGTACTCTACCATTTGACATCATAATGATGTTATCTTTATCAATTCCCATACTTTGTGCTGTTTCACTATGAGCAATTAATTGTCTATACTCGCCATGAACTGGTATAAAGTATTTTGGTTTAGCTAATGCTAATATCAATTTTTGTTCTTCTTGGCAAGCATGTCCTGAAACATGTATCGTTTCTAATGAACTATATACCACTTCTGCTCCAATTTGCATTAAATCATCAATTACTTTAGACACAAATTTTTCGTTTCCTGGAATAGGTGTTGCAGAAATGATCACTAAGTCGTTTGGTGTTATTTTTACTTTTCTATGGTCACCTGCTGCCATTCTAGTTAGTGCTGACATTGGTTCTCCTTGACTTCCTGTTGTGATAATTACTAATTGGTCATCCGTATAATTTTTTATCATATCGATATCAATAAATATGTTTTCTGGACATTCAATGTATCCTAATTCTTTGGCTGTTTCTATCATGTTTATCATACTTCTACCACATATTGCAATTTTTCGATTATATTTTACTGCTGAATTAACAATTTGTTGTACTCTATGCACATTAGAAGCAAAAGTTGCCACTACAATTCTTTTGGTACAATTTAAAAATAGTTTGTCAAACACCTCTCCTATTGAACTTTCTGACATGGTAAATCCTTTTCTTTCTGCATTTGTACTATCTGACATTAATGCTAAAATGCCTTGATTTCCAATTTCAGCAATTCTTCCAAAGTCCATTATTTTCCCATCTATTGGCGTATAATCAATCTTGAAGTCTCCTGTATGCAATATCGTTCCTGCAGGTGTTGTAATTGCTAACATAACAGAATCTGGTATGCTGTGTGAACTTCTAATAAATTCTACTTTAAAGTTTTTTCCTAGACTTATTGTTTGCCCTTGCATTACTTCTGTTAATTTTGTACTTCTTAATAATTTGTGTTCTTCTAGTTTGTTTCTGATTAGCCCACACGCTAAACGTGGTGCATAAATTGGTATATTAATTTTCTTTAATAAGTATGGCACACTTCCAATATGGTCTTCGTGTCCATGTGTAATGATTAGTCCTTTTATTCGGTCAACATTTTTTTCTAAGTAAGTAATATCTGGTATTACTAAGTCAATTCCTAGCATATCATCTTCTGGAAAAGATAGTCCACAGTCAACCACAATTATTTCATTTTCGTATTCAAAAACTGTAATATTTTTTCCTACTTCGTGTAATCCTCCTAATGGAATAATTTTTAGTTTAGAATTTTTAAATATTGATTTGTTCTTGGTTGGTCTTTTTTTTCTTTCTGTCCCTTCTTTTTGGTTTGCTCTTTCCACATTTTCTGCTTTTGTTGTGGGAAGTTTTTTTGTACTATTCGTATTATTTCTTCTATGATAAGGTCTTGTTGTTTTTCCTCCTTCTTGGTTTGTTCTTTTGGTTGATCTTTGTCTTCTTTCATAAGTTCTTTTGGGCTTATTTTCTAATTTCTCTTCTGCCATATTTTTTTAGTCCTTCCTTTCTTACTTTTTTCCTTTGATTTTATTAATAAATAACAGATAAACAACACCTCATATTTTGTTTCCAATGATATGACGCGTTTTTCTTTATCTATAATTTCTATGCCTATTTTTTCTCTCTTTTTTAGCATAGTTTAAATCTTA
>CATOLW010000169.1 GCA_951800935.1 uncultured Clostridium sp. | reverse complement strand
ATTCCTTTTGCTTTTACTTGATACCATTCTCCTACTTTTTCAATTACTTCTACTTCATCGTTAATTGAAAGTTGTTCTAGAATTTTGGCATTTTCTTCTGTTGTTTCCCTAAGGTTTGCTGTTTCTACACTTATTTTTCCAGTAGTTGCAGCTAAACTCATGTTTATAAAAAACAAACTGATGATGCTTACGGCTGCCATGATTACAATGCTTTTTATATTCATTTTACTTTTCATTTTTTCTTGCTCCTTACTTAAAATATAAATTTTTTTCATCTTGCACGCCTCTTATTATTATATCCCTAAAAGAAAATTTTGTCAAGTTTTTAAAATTTTTCCAGAACTGGTTGACAAATCCTTGATTATATAATATAATATTTTCGCTTATATAGAAATATGTATAAAACTTCTCCCCGGTAGTTTTACATATGTTTCATATAAATCGAATTTTAAAAAAAGAAATAGGAGGGTATTGTTACCATGAATAATACTACATATAGTGCTAAATGCGGTGAAGTTGAAAGCAAATGGTATATTATCGATGCAGCTAACAAACCATTAGGTAGAGTTGCAACAGAAGCTGCAAAATTATTAAGAGGAAAACACAAACCAACATATACACCTAATATTGATACAGGTGATCATGTTATTATATTAAATTGTAAAGATGTAATCTTAACAGGAAACAAATTAAATCAAAAAATTTATAGACACCATTCAGGTTATATTGGAGGAATGAAAGAAGTTCCTGCCAAAGTAATGCTTGAAAAAAATCCAGAAAAAGCTATGACATTAGCTATCAAAGGTATGTTACCTCATAACTCTTTAGGAAGAGCACAAGCTAAAAAATTAAGAGTATATGCTGGAGCAGAACATGAAAATCAAGCACAAAAACCAGAAGTATGGGAGGTAAAATAATATGGCTAAAAAAGAAAATATCGTTTTTTATGGTACTGGTAGAAGAAAAAGCTCTGTTTCTAGAGTTAGATTAGTAGAAGGTACTGGAAAAATAACAATTAACGGAAAAGACATTGATGAATTTTTTGGATTAGAAACTTTAAAAGTTATCACTAGACAACCTTTAACAGTTACAAATACAACCACAAAATATGACGTTATTGCAACGGTAAAAGGTGGCGGATTCACAGGTCAAGCAGGAGCTATTCGTCATGGTATTGCTAGAGCTTTAAATGAAGCTAATTCAGAATACAGACCAGCTTTAAAATCAAACGGATTCTTAACAAGAGATCCTCGTATGAAAGAAAGAAAAAAATACGGTCTTAAAAAAGCTAGAAAAGCTCCACAATTCTCAAAAAGATAATTTTATACAACAAAAAACCTCAGAAGTTTTACTTCCGAGGTTTTTTGTTGCCATTTTCTACTTTTTTAATCTGCTATATAGAATTTTTACATATTGTGTATATTAAGTTTTTTATTTCTTCATTACTTATTATTTGTAATTTGTTCTCCATATTTTCATATCCTTGTTTTAAATTATATACAGTGTAAAGCATTTGTTTGTGTTTATCAATACTTTTATTGTATTTTCATATTTAGCAATTAATCTTTTTTTATCCTCTATTTAGGGCTAATAAAAATTACTACATAATATATACACAATATATAAATAAAAAAAGGAAGTCCCATTATTTCATTAATTGGTCTCCTCCTCTTTTCTTATCAATAATATATTTAATTATTTAATATGTACAAGTATAACATCATTCAAAAGGATTACATTTCCTTTTATATGAATAATTTAAATACACTATAAGTATAAATCATTTTCTTTTTTTGTATCTACATCATTTTCAGCTTTAAAATCAGGTGTCATTATTAAAATAAGTTTCATTTTACCTGAATAAGTAAATTCTGTTCTTGCTGGAGCTTCTATTACATCTCCTTTTTTTACATCAAATATACTTTATGATAACAATATATAAAAAATTATTGACATTACTATTTTTATGTATTATAATAATTATAGAAAATAAGGAACCACAAAATATGGTTACCAATGTTGAATAAAATTAATTAGTCATATCTCTATTGGTCAGCAGAGATATGATTTTCTTTATATGTAATTATAGTTATAACTATAATCCATATAAATGAGATGATAGTAAGAGCAACATTTGTAAACAATGATAACATTAATAATTGTAAAAGTATTTCTTCTAACATTCTACACCACCTCTCTTTCTTTATAGAATTGAGATGGTAACCATATTCTGCTTATCCTTATCTTCTTGAAACATTATACTGTTTGAATTTAAAATTGTCAACAATATTCAAAACATTTGTTTATGTGATTGAAAATTATTTTATAGCAATATATGCTATTTTCTGTAAATAATGTTGATAATTTTTTCAAATTTTTATCTATACTAAAATAGGTATGGATTTATTTTTATTCTCTTAACTCTTTAAATCTATATTTTAACGCTATTAAGAACTCCTAAAAGTTTCTTCAATATATAAACCTAATTCTTTTGTTTCTAAATTGTATTTATATCCTTCTAATCCATCTTGAGTAAAATGTGGACTATTGGGCAGTATTTTAATATAATTACTTTGTTTTTCCTCCCCAACTAATTCTTTTAAAAATTTTCCCTTATTATTTCTATTACTTTTGGTATTGTTTGCAAATTGCTCTTTTTTCCCATATGTCCAATGTTAGGTATCATACAAGGTATTCCATCCATATTATCTACATGCTTTTTTAAAATCTCTAAAGGTACAATATGATCATTATCACTATAAATACAATATCTAATCTTTACTTTCTCTTTAAAATTATCAAGTTCTTCTTGTATTGGTATCACACTTTTTACTGCTTCATATAAATCTTCTCTTCCTTCTACTTTATAAATATCACTAAATCCTGCCAATCCTATATAAAGTTTTATATTTAAATTGTTTTCTTTTAAATATTTAATTATAAAAGGATTCCCTGCTGAATGGGCTACTACAATTATTTCTCCTTTTAAGTCCTCTTTTATCTTATCCATTTCTTTTTTCCAAATATCATATCTTAAGCCTTCCCTTGGTGGTAAGCTTGGCATAATAACAGTAGCATTCATTTTTTCTAATTCCGTTTTTAGCCAATAAAATATCTGTGGTATTCCATTATAACCATGTAGTAATAAAATCTTTTTCATTTTCAAGTCTCCTTCTATTAGTTTTATAGTTCTAAAATCATATCATCCTCAGCTGCTATGACATTGGTTTCATACTTTTCACTTAAGCTTTTAGCAATAAAAGATGGGTTTTCTTCCAACATGCTACAATTGAA
>CATOLW010000168.1 GCA_951800935.1 uncultured Clostridium sp. | reverse complement strand
GCATTTACTAAATTCTTTTAGTTTTTCATCTCTTCTCTTTCCGATATCAATATTATCATCTATTTTAACATTTGAAATTGTTTCAATTAATTTTTTATCAATATCATTCCAAATTCCAATAGAATCGATCAAAGTTCCATCTAGATCAAAAATAACTAGCTTTTTACTTTTAAGCATCTTTTTTCTCCTTATAATTTTTTTCGTAATTTAGTTTTACTATATTTTCTTCTTCATCTACCATAAGATGCATTGTAAATTTATCATCCTTTGCAATTAAATTATTAAGAAAAAACTTGTTTAGTATTATCATACCTGCTAATGTTTTTTCTTTCAATAGACTATCGATTTCAAACCATCCGTGAAGTATTGTCTTCAAATTCTTGTGGTTCTCCTCCTTCATAGGTATTGGTAACAAAAACTTCAAATGTAATTTTTCTGGTTGGATATTCTATGATGATTAAGCCTTTATGAATTAGGTTCATAACTTTTAATCCTGTTTCTTCTTTCATTTCTCTAATAGCTGCTTGTTTGGCTGTTTCTCCTTCTTCTATTTTACCTCCTGGTATGTCGTAGTACCCTTCTTTTTTGTTTCCTTTTTTATATTGAATCGCTACGATTTTGTTCTCTTTTATTAAAAAACATTTTGTTGCTTTTCGAATTATTTTTTCCATTATAATTTCCTTTCTATTTACTTCAAATTATAATATTGTTCTTTTATAATACCATATAATTCTTTTGCTCCATTGCTTAGCTCTTTTTCATCCACTTCTCCTATTTTGTATCTTTCATAACCTAAATTTTTAGTAGGTTCTGCTATTTGTAGTTCTCCTTTTTTTAAAGTTCCTTTGTAAACAAGGTATATCCAGTTTTGTTCTTTGTTATATCTTGTGTCAAATGTTGTAGCATAAGTGGCTACTATAAATTCTTCAATTTCTATGCTAGCTTCTATTCCAACTTCTTCTATAATTTCTCTTTGCAAGGCTGTCCTAAAACTTTTATCCGTTTGTTTCACTCTTCCTCCAATAGTTTCTAGTTTTAATCTCTCATCTCTACAAGCAGGTCCTCTTCTTTGGAAGACTATTTTATTTTCTTTGTCAAATGCATATACAATAACGGCAACTTCGTATTCGTCAATTATGGTAGGATTATTTTTTAATATTTCTTTTAATTCATTGTTATCTTTTACTTCTTCTTGAAATAATATCATTTCTTCTCCTTATTTTATTAAAATATGATGTTCTGTTACATTTACATTATCATTTTCTAAATCAACTTCAAAATATACACCATCTGGTATACCATCATTTTTTATGTTTTCTGTTAAAGATCCTATTACATAATATGGTATTCCATTTTCTTCTAGCTTTTTTGTCCAATGTTGATGTCCTGAAAAAACAGCTATAACGTTTTTGTCATTTTTAAGTATCTCTTTAATTTCAGCTCTATTTTTAAGTAATGCACACTCTGGATTTTTTTCAAACCAATAATTACCTTCCATCTTATCTTCTGCTAATCCAAAATGGTTAAAAATCAAACAAGGTAATTGATTATCCTTCAAGTCATTCTTTAACCACTCAATATCTTCCAAAGAAATGTATTGTGTTTTAAAGATTCCCCCTCTTTCTAGACCTAATTCATGTCTTATTTCTGTACCCAAGATCACAAGATGATATCCTTTTATATCAATAGAAAAAGTTGAATGTTTGTATCCCATAATTTCTTCTGGTTCTTCCCTTTTACTCATAGTTCTTAAATCATGGTTTCCGATGGCTGAATAAAATGGTGTTTTGATATCTTCTAATTTTTTCCAAACAAATTTAAGATTTGCAATATCTCTATCGTGATCATAAGTATCTTCGACTAAATCTCCTAGATTAATAGTTATATCTGGTTTTATATTGGTATTAATTTCATCCGTTAATTTTTCTAATATTGCAATGGCATATTGTGTTAATTTTCTACTTAATCTAAAGTCTAATTTTTCAGGTCTTTTATCTAGATAGTGTATATCTGAAAAAATTATTATTTTACATTTTTTATTTTCTGTCATTTTTCTACTTCTCCTTTTATATTTTCCAGTTTTCAAGATGATACTTTTCATCTTTTTCTAGGATAGTTATTTGCTCTTTTATTGCTTTAATATCTTCGCTGTTAAAAGAATCGAAATGATCATAAAATCCTGTAGACTTATTAGGAAATACCAAAGCCTCTCCCCAAGTTTGAGTTTGTGAATTTTTTGTTCTTCCATATAAATGAATGTGAAAAACTGGTTGTTCTTTCTTTTGATAAGCCCAATTTCCATTTTCTTGATAATTGATTCTTTCTATATCTTTTATTCCCTTTTTCATAGCTTCCCCAACTAACATGGTTAAACGCATAATTTCTATTGCTTGTTTTGGAGTAAGTTCACTTCTACTTTCAAACAGAAAATTTTTTTCTCTTATGATAAGATGCCCTCCGTCTAGCCTGGGAATATGTGGTTTTTCAGGAACAGTTACTACAAAATTTTCTGTTTCATGAATTATCGTATCCCCGAAAAGTTGCTTTTTTATTTTGATTTATATTTTCACTATTTTTCATGTTTTTCCTCCAATAATTGATTTAGTTTATCTGGGAAATTTACTGTCATTCCATCAATATCTAGCCTATATACTTGGTTCATAATTTCTTCTGTGTAGACACCCCAAAGTCTAACATGTAATCCATTTTTTTGTGCTAATTTAATATCCTCTTTTGAAACATTACTTGCCTCTGGACAAATTTGATTTCCTTTTATTTTCAATAACTTCTCTATATTATCTTGATTGATTTTTTCTTTTATCAGCCAAGAAATTTTGATATCTTTATTTATTTTTCTAACCTCTTTTAGTATGTCATAATCAAAAGAAGTGATGTAGATATTATTATGGGTTTGATATTGATTGATAATAGCTAAGGTTTTTCTTTCGATATTTTTCGCTTTTAGTTCTATGGCAAAAGTTAAATCTTTGGCTAAAAATTCTTTTGCAAAGTTTTCAAATAATACAATTTTTTCTCCTGTATATTTTTTGTCAAACCAGCTTCCAAAGTCAAATTCTAGTAATTCTTGATAGGTATAGTCTATTACCTTGCCAGTAGCATTCGAAACTCTGTCTATTTCTTCATCATGGATGATTATGATTTTTTCATCTTTTGTTTGTTGTAAATCTAATTCTATTCCGACTAGCCTTCATTTCGATTGCTTTTCGAAAACTTGACATGGTGTTTTCTGGTGCATATTCTGAGGCTCCTCTGTGTGCATAATTGATAAACATTTTGATTCTCCTATTGATTG
>CATOLW010000167.1 GCA_951800935.1 uncultured Clostridium sp. | reverse complement strand
AAATCCAGTATAATAGAAAAGTAAAAAAGAAAGGAAGAAAAAATGAGAATTCGATATAAAAAATGGGCAAGACCAGAATTAGAAGCAAGTCCATTTTACATAAATGAACCAGAAAGAATAAAAGGAAAATGGAAACAAAAATTTGAAAAATCAAATCAGCCAATTCACTTAGAATTAGGCTGTGGAAAAGGTCAATTTATGGCTAAGTTAGCAGTAGGAAATCCTACTATAAACTATATTGCCATTGACTTAGTAGATGCTATGTTAGGACTAGCCAAAAGAAATATTGAACAATCTTATCAAGAAGCAAATAAACAGCCAACTAACATTTTGATAACAAGATTTGATATTGAAAGAATTTTTTTGATTTTGGATAAACAAGATGAAATAGAAAGAATTTACATTAATTTTTGTAATCCATGGCCAAGAGGAAAACATAGAAAGAAAAGACTAACTCATACCAAACAATTAGAAAAATATAAACAATTTTTAAAAGAAGAGGGAGAAATTTACTTTAAAACAGATGATGACGAATTATTTGAAGCAAGCTTAATCTATCTGGAAGAAAGTGGTTTTGAGATTATGAAAAAGACTTATGACTTACATCAAGAGCCGATTTTTGAAAAAAATATTCAGACAGAACATGAAAAGATGTTTTCAGAACAAGGCATTAAGATTAAAGCTTGTATAGCAAAACGAAAACCATAGAATAGAAAGGAAATAGGAATGGAGAAACAAGAAGTAATTGACAACTGTGATGATGAAGAAGTGATACAAAAAGCAGTACAAGAAAACGGTAAGTTTTTAGATTTAGCATCAGAACGATTAAAAGATGACAAAGAAATTGTAAAACTAGCCCTGGAACAAGATAGTGAAGCGTTAGAATTTGCAAGTGACAGATTAAAAGATGATGAAGAAATTGTAGAAATGGGAATAAAAGGAGCACCTTGGACTATTTGCTATGCTTCCGAAAAGTTAAGAGCAAAAAAGAAATTAGCATTAGAAAGCTGTCAAAATTATGGTCAAGCACTATATTACATAGCAGAAGAACTAAGAGATGATGAGGAAGTAGTAAAAGCAGCGATTATGAACAAAGGTAGTATTATCAAATATGCAAGTGATAGATTACGAGATAACAAAGAAATAGCCAAAATTGCAATCAAACAAGATAAATCAGCTTACCACTTTTTATCTTGGCGATTAAGAAATGATGAAGAAATAAAAGATATGCTATAAGTTTTAAATTAAATTCTATAAAATACTTGTACTTTTTCATAATTCTTTATATAATAGAATTGCAAAATAAGAAGAAGGAGAAAGAAAAATGTCATTTATAGATGAAATAAAACAAAGAGCCAGAAAAGACATAAAGACAATTGTTCTTCCAGAAGCAGAAGACATTCGAATTTTGGAAGCAACTGGGCAAGTATTAAAAGAACAATATGCGAATATTGTATTAATAGGAAATAAAGAAAAAATAGAAGCAAAGGCAGAAGAAAATAAAATTGATATCAAAGGAGCTAAAATTATAGAGCCAAGTACCTCTGAAAAGTACGAAGAATATACAAATTTATTATATGAACTAAGAAAACACAAAGGAATGACAATAGAAAAAGCAAGAGAATTAGTAAAAGACCCAGTTTATTATGGAATGCTTATGGTAAAAGAGAATCAAGCAGATGGACTTGTTTCTGGAGCTGCTCATTCTACTTCAGATACTTTAAGACCAGCTCTACAAATATTAAAGACAGCACCAGATACCAAATTAGTTTCTGCTTTTTTTGTTATGGTAGTTCCGAATTGTACTTATGGAGAAAATGGAACTTTTATCTTTGCCGATAGTGGTTTAAATGAGAATCCAGATGCAGATAGTTTATCTGAAATAGCCATTTCTTCTAGTAAAAGCTTTAGGCAACTAGTAGAAAAAGAACCTAAAGTTGCGATGCTTTCCTACTCAACCTATGGAAGTGCAAAATCTGAATTAACTGAAAAAGTGATTGAAGCTACTAGACTAGTAAAAGAAAAAAACAAAGAGATGCTAGTAGATGGAGAATTACAATTAGATAGTGCTATTGTACCAGAAATAGCAGCTTTTAAAGCTCCAGATAGCCCCTTAAAAGGAGAAGCAAATGTATTGGTATTTCCTAATTTAGATACAGGAAATATTGGCTATAAATTAGTACAAAGATTAGCAAAAGCAGAGGCATATGGGCCACTTTGCCAAGGGATTCGTAAACCAGTTAATGATTTGTCTAGAGGTTGTAGTAGTCAAGATGTGGCAGGTGTGATTGCGATTACTGCTGTACAAGCGCAATAAAATTAAATAAAAGAGGAGGAACGTTATGAAAATTTTAGTTCTAAACTCAGGAAGTTCATCATTAAAATATCAAGTAATTGATATGGAAACAGAAGAAATGTTAGCAAAAGGATATTTTGAAAGAATTGGCCAACCAAACTCTTTTCTAACACACAAAGTAAATGGTATAGCACATAAGTTTGAGCATCCAGCCAAAAACCATGAAAAAGCAATTGATTTTGTATTAAACAGATTAACTAATGAAAATTATGGTGTATTAAAAGATTTAGGAGAATTAGCAGGAATTGGACATAGAGTAGTACATGGAGGAGAAAAATTTAGTGATTCAGTTATCATTACAAAAGAAGTAATTGAAGAAATTAAAAAATGTTCTGATTTAGCGCCATTACATAATCCAGCTTGCATCTTAGGAATTGAGGCTTGTCAAAAAATAGTACCCAATATGAAAATGGTAGCAGTATTTGATACAGCATTTCATCAAACCATAGCAAAAGAAAAATATATGTATCCAATTCCTTACAAATATTATGAAAAATATTCTGTCAGAAAATATGGATTTCATGGAACATCTCATCAATATGTATCTAGCAGAGTTGCTGAAATTATGGGAAAAGACATAAAAGATTTAAAAATAGTAAACTGTCACTTAGGGCAAGGTTGTAGTGTATGTGCCATTAAGGATGGAAAATCGGTAGAAACAAGTATGGGATTAACTCCACTTCGGAGGAATTCCAATGGGAACAAGAAGTGGAGATTTAGATCCATCGATTCTTACCTATTTAATGCAAAAAGAAAATTTATCAGCAGATGATATGAACTTTATTTTAAATAAAGAAGCAGGTGTTTATGGAATATCTGGCGTATCGGTAGACTTTAGAGATATCGAAACGGAAGCTTTATCAGGAGGAAAACAAGCACAATTATCATTAGATGTCTACCATTATTTAGTAGCTTGTTATATAGCAAGATGTGCTGTAGCGATGGGAGGAATAGATGTTTTAACTTTTACAGCAGGAGTAG
>CATOLW010000166.1 GCA_951800935.1 uncultured Clostridium sp. | reverse complement strand
TATTATAGACTAACAGATAAAGAAAGATTTTATAAAGAAATGTCTACAGTAGACTATCCAACAGAAGAAAGAGTTTATTATCAAATGGAAGAGAAAATAAGAAATGCTTGGGTAGTAGTTATTACTTATGTTGATGATTGGGAAGATGTTGTAACAAGATATACAAGAGGAGGCTTTAGTTATTTTATAGATGCAACAACAGGAGAAGTCATAGGTGGAGCTATAATGGATTACACATATTCGGCTAGATAATTTTAATAATCAATGATTCTGTTGACATTTAGCCACTTAAAATGCTATCATTATAAGGATAAGATAGCAAACCAATAATTAAGATATTAATGAAAAGTAGTAAGTGGTAGGGAAGATGATAAATTGGATATAGAAGTTAATAAAGTAAAAATTCATTATGAAGTTTTAGGAAAAGGAAAACCTGTAATTTTATTAAACCCTAATAGTGCTAATACAGGACTTATGAAATTTATAGCAAATAGGTTAAAAGATAGATATAAAGTATATCTTTTTGACAGAAGATGCTGTGGGAAAAGTGAAAAAAATTGTACGTTAACTTATGAAGAATCAGCAAAAGATGTATATGAATTTATCAACAAATTGAATATAGATAATCCTTATTTACTAGGCTGTAGTGGTGGTGGAACTGTTGCATTAAATGTAGCAATTCATTATCCAAAAAGTATTTCTAAATTAGTTATATGTAGTGGTGTTGCTAGAAATAATATTGTCAAAAAACCTAATTATGCAAAAGTTATGGAAAAAATTCCTTTTTATCCAGGTAAAAAGAGCAATGAAATATTTGGAAAATTAAATGATAATGCACATTCTATAACAAAAGAAGAATTAGGAATTATAGTAGTGCCAACTTTAGTATTTAATGGTGGACCAAAAGATATAGTTCCAAAAAACGAGGCTGAATATATTTTTAATAATATAAATCATTCAGAATTAGTTATCTTAGAAAAATCAGGACATTGTAATTATATTTTTAGAAATAAAGTATTTTATGACAAATTATTTGAGTTTTTAGAACAGTAATACAAAGTACAATTTATGACTATAAATCTTAAATGTTAATAAGCATTGCTTGTAGCAACGGACAATTCTTTATATAATAGTTTGTAAAGAAAGGAGTTGTTCAAAAATGTTAAAAGAAAATATTAAACAATTAAGAAAATCAAAAGGACTTTCACAAGAAGAACTTGCTATCAAATTAAATGTGGTAAGGCAAACAATTTCTAAATGGGAGCAAGGACTGTCAGTTCCTGACTCAGAAATGTTAATCTCAATATCAGAGGTTCTTGAAACACCAATAAGTACTCTGCTTGGAGAAAATATTTCAGAGTCTAAAGTAGATGATTTGAAAGTGATTTCTGAAAAGCTAGAGATAATAAACTTACAATTATTGCAAAGGAAGAATACAAAAAGAAAAATGATTCATGGGATACTAATTTCATTATGTACAATCACAGTAATAATTTTCATTTTGTTATTCTTGTTAAAGAGTCCTTATCTTAATTGGGATTATAATAAGCCAGAAAATGCTGTTTTAGGAGTTGCTTTTCACTCGTTTGACTGGCTATTTGTTAGGATAGCACCAATTGTTTTTATTGCATCAATTGTTGGAATTGTATTAACTAGAAAAAAAGCTTAAAATTTTTTCTAAGGCAAATTATAATTTAAATAACAGTTTTAAAAGTAATAGAATATATTAGTAACAAAAAGGATAATGTCTTTTCATTATCTTTTTTTGAGTCTATTTTGAATGAAATTCAATTTTAAAGTTGTATCTTTATAAAAATTCCATACAACTACAATGCCTAAAATACAAAAAAATATTTGTAAAAATACTACACAAAATAAAACAAGTATGTTATAATTTAAAAAGTTATAAAAAACACATAATAAATTTAACATAGCTTATTGCAATAAAAAACAAAAAAGAGCTACATAAAATATCGACTCAAATTTTAGCACAATTTGAGCGTAATCATTTTAAGGAATAACCTTGAAGATTCCTAAAAATCAATAAAGTTCAATAAAGTGAAAAAACGCATAAAACTCAAGTGGTTAAAGAATCAAAAATTAAAGGAGGAGAGAAAATGAGTGGACATAGTAAGTGGCACAATATACAAGCCAAAAAAGGAAAAGCAGATGCAGCAAGAGGAAAAATATTCACAAAATTAGGAAGAGAACTATTAATAGCGGTAAAAGAAGGAGGGGCAGATCCAGCAGGGAACTCAAAATTAAAAAATGTAATTGCAAAATGTAAAGCGGCCAACATGCCAAACGATACAATCAACAATGCTATCAAAAAAGCATCTAGTAGTAATGAAAACTATGAAGAAATTGTATACGAAGGATATGGTCCAAACGGAGTAGCAGTTATTGTAGAAGCGGCAACAGATAACAAAAATAGAACAGCAGCAGACGTAAGACATGCTTTTGATAAATCAGGAGGAAACTTAGGAACTAGTGGATGTGTATCCTATATGTTTAACAAAAAAGGAATCATTGTAATTGAGAAACAAACAGCGAAGATGGAAGAAGAAGAATTAATGATGGTAGCATTAGAAGCAGGAGCAGAAGACTTCCAAGCATTAGAAGAAATCTATGAAATCATAACAGATCCATCAGATTTCACAGCTGTTCGTGAAAAATTAGAAGAAGCAGGATTAGAATTCTTAGAAGCAGAAGTACAAATGGTGCCAACCACTACAGTCGCTCTTGATGAAAAAGGTGTAGAAAAAATGGAAAGACTAATCGAAAGATTAGAAGACTTAGACGATGTGGCAAATATTTATCATAACTGGGAAGAATAGTTTTAGATAGGAGCGTTAAAAATGGGACAAAAGAAAAATAGTAAAATAATTTTAGTTATTATGCTGTTATTAGTTATTTTAATTGCACTAACGGGAGTAGCTTATACTTATTTTGCAACTGATTTGTTTAAAAGTAATAAAGAATTATTTTTTAAATATATAATTCGGAATGGCAGATGAAAAAGAAGGCTTTATTGATCCTAAAATAAAAGAATATAGTGAAAAGAAAAAGAATACACCATATCAAAATAATGGAACAATTACTTATAATCGTATAGAAGAAAATAATGCTATTGATAATTTTAATATTAGCTTTTCAGGACAATCTGATAAGGCAAATGACTATACTGCACAAGACATTAGTTTAAATTACTCAGAAGATGTGACCTTTCCTATCAATTACCGAAAAGTAGGAGATACTATAGGTCTACAAACAAAATATGTAGGAAGCAAGTATGTTGCTATTAACAAAGAAGGATTAGAAAATCAGACATATGAAGAAATAGAAGACTTGTATGAGATTTCTAATAG
>CATOLW010000165.1 GCA_951800935.1 uncultured Clostridium sp. | reverse complement strand
AGCCAAGATAACGAAAAGACAACCGTTTCAAGAAATTATAAAACAAATAAAAAAAGATAAAGTGAAAATTACACGGGCTAATAGGAAGTAATATTAGGATTTAAAAATATCAAATTCTTAAAAATTTATAAAAAAGCTTTTCTTTTTATCTTAGTTGTAATATAATGTATTTGTCGAATTTTAAAATTGGCAAGGGGGTAATAAAATGCCAAGTAATAATGAAAAAAGTAATAATAGACCACGTAATGGACAAGGCAATAAGAGGAAAGCACCAACTAGGAAAAGACCAACCAATGGAAAAGGAAGAAGCACAAATAATGTTAATGAGGTAAGAAGAAAAAGACCAACTACAACTACAACAGGTACAAGACCAACAACCAAGAAAACAGAAACCAAAAAGGGAAAAAAGAATAAATTTTCAAATCGACATCCAAAATTAATGCTAGCAATAAAAATTATGATTATTTTAATTTTATTGTTATGTGTAATTGGAGCAGGAGTTGTAGCAGGAATGTTTTTTGGCTTATTTGGAGACGATTTTGAAATTACCAAAGAAGAACTAAAAATTGGAGCAGCTAATTCCGTTGTAGTTGATGCTAATGGAGCAGTCATTGCGAATTTAAGTGGGGATGAAAAAAGAAAAATCATAACCTTAGAAGACATGGCAGAATATTTGCCAAAAGCTTATGTAGCAATTGAAGATGAAAGATATTATAAACATAGTGGAGTAGACTTCAAAAGAACAGCAGGAGCAATCGTTAACAAATTATTAGGCAAAGGTTCTTATGGAGGAAGTACCATTACACAACAATTGGTAAAAAATATCACAAAAGATGATGAAACCTCAGGAATAGAAGGTATTTTTAGAAAAGTAAAAGAATGGGCTAAAGCATATCAAGTAGAAAGAATGATATCGAAAGACCAAATATTAGAATTATATTTAAATATTTTATTTGTTGGTTCTAATAATTTACATGGTGTTGAATTAGGAGCAGAATACTACTTCAATAAAAGTGCAAAAGACTTAGATTTAGCAGAATGTGCTTTTATGGCAGGAATTAACAGCTCACCAAATTCATATGACCCATTTGATGAAAAAAAGGACAATAAAGAAAAAATAAAAAATAAAACCAAAACAGTTCTTGCTAAAATGAAAGAACTTGGTTTTATTGAAAATCAAGAAGAATATGATACAGCAATTGCAAAAGTAGAAGAAGGATTGCCTTTCCAAAAAGGCGAAACAGCAATTTCATCAGGATATTCTTATCATACAGATGCTGTTATTGAACAAGTTATTGAACAAGTTATGGAAGAAAAGGATATCTCAAGAGAGTTAGCAAAAAACTATATATATAGTAGTGGACTTACTATTTATTCAACAGTTAATGCTGAAATTCAAGCAAAAGTAGAAGAAGAAACCTTAAAAGATAAATACATAAAAGCAGGAAGAGAAAAGAACAAAGAAACAGGAGAATTAAAAAATGACCATACACAAGCATCTATGGTAATTATTGATCACAAAACAGGAAATGTTTTAGGGGTTTCTGGAGGATTAGGAGCAAAAACAGGAGCTAATTTAAATAGAGGAACACAAAGTTTAAGACAGCCAGGTTCTTCGATTAAACCAGTTGCGGATATAGCACCAGCTTTACAAGAAAAAATCATTACACCAGCAACAGTATATGATGATGTTTTAACAGACTTTAATGGCTATAAACCAAGAAATGATGGCGGAAAATATAGAGGACTTATCAATATAAGAGACATTATTGCCTATTCACAAAACGTACCAGAAGTCAAAATTATGAAAGAATTAACTCCTGGAAAATCTATAGACTATTTAAGAAACTTTGGTGTAACTTCTTTGAAAAAAGCAACTGATAATCCAGAACATCATGACGAAAATCCAGCACTTGCTATTGGAGGACTTTCAGAAGGAATTAGTCCATTAGAAATGGCTGCAGCTTATGCTGCTATTGCCAATAATGGAGAATATATTGAACCTACTTTTTATACAAAAGTGGCAGATTCTAATGGGAACACTGTATTAGAACCACACCAAGAAAAAAGAAGAGTTATATCAGAACAAAATGCTTATCTAGTTAAATCAATTTTACAAGAACCAGTAAAAAAAGGAACAGCAACCTATTGTGCAATATCTGGAATGGATGTAGCGGCAAAAACAGGAACAACAGATGATAGTAAAGATAGATGGCTTTGTGGATTTACACCATATTATGCAGCAGCATGTTGGTTTGGTTATGATAAACCAGAAGAAGTAGTATGGAATGGAACTAACCCAGCAGGAATGATTTGGGATGAAGTTATGACAGCAATTCATAAAGGATTACAAGGAGCAACCTTCACAAGACCAAATGGAATTGTAGAACAAACAGTATGTAGAGCTACAGGATGTTTAGCAACAACAGGATGTACAGATACCTACAAAGAGATGTTTACATCAGATAATTTACCAGAAAAATGTGAAGGGCATGGTTCGCAAACTATTTGTTCTGAATCACAAAAATTAGCAACAGACTTTTGCTCACAATATGTAGCAGTTGAAACAAAAGGATTTGGAGGAGTAGTACCAAAAGAAAAATTACAACTATGGAAACCAGCAGGAGGAAGCTCAAATCCTGCTACAAAAGGAAAAATAGAAGAAACTTGTGATATTCATACCAAACCAAAAGAGGTAGAAAAACCAAAACCAACTAATAATACAACCAATACAACAAACACAACGAATAAGACAAATACAACTAATACAAGCAATACCAATAGCACAGGAAATACCAATACAAATACCAATAGTTCAGGAGGAGGCAATACCTCTCCTGATACGAATACAACACCACCTGAAAATACAACACCATAAAAAAGCGAGATGTGAAAGAAAACACTTCACATCTCCTATTCAAATACCAATAAAAAGAAAGAAGGGAAGAACTGTTGGATATTTATTTTTACAACACATTAACCAAAGAAAAAGAAAAATTCAAGCCGATTGATGAAAAAGAAGTAAAAATATATTCTTGTGGGCCAACTGTATATAAGGATGCAACCATAGGAAATATGAGAACCAATTTATTTCAAGATGTATTAAGAAGAGTTTTACGATACAATGGCTATTCTTTAAAACATGCCATGAATATTACAGATGTTGGACATTTGGTTTCTGATGGTGATGAAGGAGAAGACAAAATGCTAAAATCAGCAAGAGAAGAAAAGAAAACACCAATGGAAATCGCAAACCATTATACGAAGCTATTTTTTGAGGACTTAGCAAGTTTAAATATTGAAACACCAGAAATTGTATGTAAAGCAACAGACCATATTGGAGAAATGCTAGAATATGTAAAAAAACTAATCGAAAATGGGTATG
>CATOLW010000164.1 GCA_951800935.1 uncultured Clostridium sp. | reverse complement strand
TGGTTCCTTCTACTGGTTGGTTTAAATATTCTCGAATTGTCATTTTTAGGTCTTCTATCGTAATTGTCCAATTCATTCCCTTTAACAATTCTTCCCAATACTGTTCTTCTTTCAAATTTCCTCTCATCAGTTCAAAAAATCGATGATTCATTTCTCTTTTTCGATTTAAAAATTCCTCAGCTGGTATTTTATATTTCTTTTCTATCAATTCTTGTATTCCAAAATATCCTGATATGATAACTTCTGATAAATCGAATATTATATTTTTTATCATTTTCTAATTTCCTTTATTTAAATTTTAGAAAAGGAATGTCTCCCATTTCCTGAAACAGGGATTTTAAGGAACGTCCCTTAATCCCTGTCGCTTAATTCCTCTTTCTCTATACATTAACCTCTACATCTTCGTTACTGATTAAGTCTTTATATTTTTCTAAAACAGGATTTACGTTTTCTTTGATAAAGTCTTCTACTTGTTTTGGTGCTCTACCACATAGATGGTCTGGATTTAATGCTTGCATGATTTCTTCTGTGGTTAGTCCAAAGGTTTCATCTGCTGCAATTCTTTCTACTAAATCGTTTGGTTTCCCATGTTCTTTTACTTGTTTTCCTGCTTCCATTGAATAAATTCTAATTTTTTCGTGTAGTTCTTGTCTGTCTCCACCTTTTAATACAGCATTCATTAAGATTTCTTCAGTTGCCATGAATGGTAGTTCTTGCATCATGTTTGTTTTGATTACATTTTCATATACTACAATGTTTTTAGATATGTTAGCATATAAAATTAGAATGGCATCTACTGCTAAGAAGCTTTCTGGCACACAAATTCTTTTATTGGCTGAGTCGTCTAATGTTCTTTCTAACCATTGGGTTGCTGCTGTAATCGTTGGATCCATAGTTAAGGTCATTACATGTCTTGCTAGTGAGTTAATTCTTTCACTTCTCATTGGGTTTCTTTTATAAGCCATAGCAGATGAACCAATTTGTCCTTTTTCGAATGGTTCTTCTAGTTCTTTTTCGTGTTGTAATAATCTCATATCATTAGCAAATTTTGAACAGCTTACAGCTATTTGTGATAAGACACTTAACACTCTGCTATCCAATTTTCTAGTATAGGTTTGACCTGATACAGAATATACTTTCTGGAATCCCATTTTTTCAGCTATTTTTCCATCAATTTGTTTTACTTTTTCTTCGTCTTTAAATAGCTTCATAAAACTTTCTTGGGTTCCAGTTGTTCCTTTACAGCCTAATAGTTTCATGTGGCTTTGTATAAATTCTAGTTCTTCTAAATCTTCTAATAAGTCTTGTAACCATAGTGTTGCTCTTTTTCCAACCGTTGTTAATTGTGCTGGTTGAAAATGTGTATACCCTAAACAAGTTACTGCTTTATTTTGAACCGCAAAGTTCTTTAAATTGTGAATAACTGTAATTAGTTTTTTCTTTACAATTTGCAATGCCTTAGCCATTAAGATAACATCTGTATTATCTGTTACATAACATGATGTTGCTCCTAAGTGAATAATTGGTTTAGCACTTGGTGCTTTTAATCCAAATTCATATACATGTGCCATAACATCATGTCTGCATTCCTTTTCTCTTTTGCTTACAATGTCATAATCAATGTTATCTACATTTTTTTTCATTTCTTCTATTTGTTCATCTGTAATATCAATTCCTAATTCTTTTTCTGTTTCTGCTAACGCCACCCATAGTTTTCTCCATGTTGAGTATTTGCTGTTGTTTGACCATAATTGGTTCATTTCTTGACTTGCATATCTTCCAGATAGCGGTGTTACATATTTATTGTTTTCCATTTTTCCTTGTTCCTTTCTTACGTTTAAAAAAGAATTGTTATTTGGCTAGGTGGACAAATTTGAAATCAATGAATCATACTCTTATAGGTTGATTTGATTTCAAATAAAGTCCAACAACACCAAATGGCAATTATCTTTCAAACTATCTATAATAATTAACTCCTGATTGGAATAATTTTTGATCCATTTTACCTGGTACATTTTTCACAATTTCACGATAGCTTCTTTCACTATGACCCATCTTACCTAAAATTCTACCGGTCTGGGCTGGTAATACCTTCAATTGCGTCTACTGAACCATTTGGATTAAAGCTAATATCATATGTTGCATTTCCGTCTAAATCAACATATTGTGTTGCAATTTGTCCCTTGCTAATTAACTCTTTTTTCAAATCTTCCTTTATAATAAATCTTCCTTCTCCATGAGAAATTGGAATCGTAAATTGTTCTCCTAATTCTACTTCACTAAACCAAGGAGACATTTTAGACACTACCTTTGTTTCTACCATTCTTGACATATGTCTTCCAATTTGGTTAAAGGTTAGTGTTGGAGAGTTTTCATCCATTTGTCTAATTTTACCATAAGGCAATAGTCCTAATTTTACAAGTGCTTGAAAACCATTACAAATTCCTAACATCAATCCATCTTGCTCATATAGATGTTTATGAATTAAGTCTTTTAGTTTTGGATTTCTAAATACAGCTCCAATGAATTTTCCTGAACCATCTGGTTCGTCTCCACTACTAAATCCACCTGGTAGCATAATAATTTGTGCTTTTTCAATTTCTTTAGCAAAGACTTCTATTGACTCCCCTATGTTTTCTGGTTTTAGGTTTTTAAATACTACCGTGCTTACCATTCCTCCTGCATCTTCAAATGCTTTTTCCACATCATATTCACAGTTTGTTCCTGGGAATACTGGAATAAATATACGAGGTTTCGTAATTGGATTTTTACGTGTAATGGTACAAGTTTTATCACTTAAAATATTATTTGCTTTTTTGCTTTCTTCTTTTGTTTTTGTTGGGAATACTTTTTCTAATGGTTCTTCCCACATTTTGATTAAATTATCTAGTTCAAAACTTACTTCTTTATTTACTACGATTTTTTCTTGCTTCGTTGTTTTTCCTAAAACTTCTACTTTTTCTATTTCTAGTTCTTCTTTTAATTCCATTACAAAAGAACCATAGTAAGGATAGAATAAGTCTAGGTCTTGATTTTCAAATTCAAATCCTATTTTATTTCCTATACAGCTTTTGCTAATAACATCTGCAATTCCACCGTGAGTAATCGTACTAACTGACAATACTTTTCCTTGTTCGATTAGACTATGTATCAATTCATAGTTTTCTTTTAAGTCATCAAAATCTAGAATATCTTCTTGTCCCATCTTAGTTTTCAAGAATACTACTTTAGAATCAGTTTGTTTAAATTCGTTGGATACTACTTTTGTGGTATCTGTCTCTCCAATACAAAAAGATACTAATGTTGGTGGTACATCCAATTCATTGTAAGAACCTGACATACTATCTTTTCCACCAATGGCTGCAATTTTTAATTCTTTTTGCACTAAATATGCACCTAAAATTGCGG
>CATOLW010000163.1 GCA_951800935.1 uncultured Clostridium sp. | reverse complement strand
TAATTTTCTCCTATAATCATTTTCTCAAAATTTTCTTAACTACATTTTTCATCATTCTTTTTAATTTTCCTAAAATTCTTCTTACTCTTCCCATTTGTCTTTTTAGAAATGGATTTATTCCAATGAATATTCCCTTTGTATATCGGTGAAATTTAATATTAGGAATATTAAATTCATGATACAAAAATAATTGTGGATATTCTTTTATTCTTTTTTCAAATATTCTATATTTTTTTCTTGAATGGAATAGTTCTAAGTTTATATATAATTGTACATGTATCATTGGTAAAAGTAGTTTTTGTAGTACATACTCTCTTTTGTTGTTAGATAATCTATCATCTTTATATACAATTCTAGCTAATTCTAAGATAACATTTTCGTGATGTTTATAATTTCTCATCATTCCTTCTTGACTAACAGATTGACCTACATTTCCTATATAATATCTGTATATATTTAAGTCATATCGTTTTACAGTATCAATATACATAATAGAGTAAGCATTATAAGTCATGTCAACATAAAATGTTTTTTCTAATAATTTAAAGTCAGCTTTTCTTAAGCATTCTGTTTTATAAGTTGAGGTCGGTAAAGTTGGTCCCCAATCTTTAAAGCCATAAGTTCCTGTTATCACATCATCTAAATGGTAGATTACATTTGGTTCTAAATTATTATAATACTCTACTTTATAAGGCTTGTCCTCAAAACTTCTTGCTTCACAATAATCCGTTAATATTAAATCTGCGTCTTCCTCTACCAATTTTTCTAATAATTTGCCATAAGCTTCTTCTTCTAGCCAATCATCTGCATCCACTACTTTAAAATATTTTCCTCTTGCTAATTCAATTCCTTTGTTAATTCCAGATCCATGTCCTCCATTTTCCTTATCAATCAACTTAACAATAGATTTCCCATCTACCGTAGTTAATTCTTCATACATTTTGCCTATTTGACTAGTTCTATCTTTTGAACCGTCATTAATAATTAAAATTTCTGTCAAATAAGCATACTTACTTTTTAATAGAGATTGCAAACATTTCTCTAAAAATTTTTCTGCATTGTAAGAAGGAATTGCAATTGTTAAAATTGGTTCTTCTGCAATTTGTTCAAAATGATTTATTATTTGATTTGGCTTTGGTACATTTTGAGCAATATATTGTATCTCTTTATCAATTGTATTTTGTTTATTGCATTTGTCTTGTGTAATAGTATGCATTTGTCTTGTTATTTGTTTAAATTCTTCTGGATTATAGTATAATCTTTCTATTACATCTGCATATGCCTTGAAGTCTTCCACTGGACATATTGTATTTAATGTAACATCAAAGTATTCATGTATTACTTCAAGATCAGAGGTAATTACTGCTAATCCTGACGAAGCCGCTTCTAGTGCTGATACTCCTTGTGTATCTTGTCTAGTAGGAAATAACCCTATTCCACATTGGTCATGATATTCTTTAATTTGTTCATGTGTTAAAAAGTTATTAACAATATGTACATTTTTAAATTTTTTAACTGGTTCTATTAGTTCATCATGATAATTACCTTCTCCACAAAGATAAAATTCAAGGTCTTCAAAACATTCTCTTCTTGCTAATTCTAATATAGTTAATATAACAATATCAATTGCATATTTTTTCGTATTATCAAATCTTCTTGTCATAAATATCTTTTTTCTTAATTCCACATCTTTTTCTTGATAAGAAAACATATCTGAAATGATATTAGGAATTACGATGGAATTTTTAAAGGTCAAATTGTGTATTGCTTCTGCTTCCTTCTTTTCACTTTCTGATACAAATATCCAATGCATATCACTTCTGTTAGCAAATTTTTGTATGTAAGTATCTCTTTTCTTGTATGCCTTTTTTTGATATTCTGGTAATTCATATTCATTTGTAAAATAAGGTGTTTCAAATTGTTTATAGTTCCAATAAAGAATATCAGCCCCATGATTCCATATAAAGATTGGTGTGTCTTTTATGTAACTCGTATCTAAATAACGAGAATATTCTTCATCTAAGAAGTGAATTAAAATAGTATCATATTTTCGTCCCATTAAAATAGATCTTAATTGCTCATATCCAGTTCGATAAACTGATACTCCCTCTATTTCATAATGTAACATACTATTATAGTAATATACACATGCTACTTCTACTTCCAATCCTTGTTTGATATATTCTTTCACTCTAGCATGAACAAAACCACAAGCATATAAATTATCTGGTGATGGATAACTTGGTGTGATTAATAATATTTTCTTTTTTCCCAAAAATTTATTGTAAGTATATACTGGTTTTTTACTTGTTGTAATTTCTACTTTTTCTATTTCAATTGTTGTGTGTGGCTTTATGATTAAAATTGGTAATAAAAAGCCTTTCATCGATTCTGTACTAGAAGCTTCTGCATTAAATACAACATCCATTCTACACACTTTGTTTCGGTTCACTAATTTTAGTATAGCACCTGCTCCTTGTATTGTGTTTCCCAGAAATCTCACATTGATATGTTCTTGCTTGCATCTTATAATATTAGTAGCATATAGTTTTGCTTCTGTGTCTGATTCATTGGTTATTGTTAAACCATTCTTTGTTCTTTTCATTATTACATAATTTGTTTTTGCTTTCCAGTTTTTAATTTCCATTTTAACAACCCTTCTTTTATATTGTTTCTGCTAATTTCTTAGCAGCTATCATACTATCTTCCATAGAACAGTATGTCCATCCCCCATATCTTCCGATACTATATACATTTTGTAATCTTCTTTTTTCTTTCCATTCATCAACTTCTTCATTGGTTGCATTCTTTATATGAACATAAGCTGGATCCATTAAAATAGTAGAATGAGAAATTAATTTATTATTTTTTACAATTCCTGTTTTCTCTAAGTTTTCAATTGTTTTTTGCAATTGCTCTTCTACATTAATTTCCTTGTGATCTTTATGATATCACATTTCAATATACATACTTAAACGGTCTGAGTTTAGTATGTTATCATAAAATCCAACACGATAAAAATTAATTTCTTTTTCTGGAAAATAAATCCAATGTTCATCATAGTCTGATTTCTTTTCAAATCCTAGATTAAATACTAATACTTTATTATAAGAAAGTTTTTCTAATAAGTTTTTATCTTCTTTACTTTCTGTAATCTGTAAAAAGCTATTTAATGGTGATGTGTTAATTAAGTGTTCATAATGAATTTCTTCATTATTGTTTGTAATTGCTATTTTTTCATCATAATTAACAGATATAATTTCTGTATTTAATTTCACTTTATCTTTATCAAGATTACTATATAGCTTGTTTAAAAAACTCATTGCACCATTTTCTGGATATAAGAACTTGTTATTGTAAGAACTGTCAGTTTCTTTTCTCATATTTCCAATGATTTGATCTAAATTAGCATAAGGAAAAAATC
>CATOLW010000162.1 GCA_951800935.1 uncultured Clostridium sp. | reverse complement strand
AGCTTTTTAGATTAAAAAAATTTCATAAAAAACTATACAAAATTAAAAAACTAATGATATAATAAGAGCCAAAGGAAGAGGAAACAATAGGGAGGAAAAATAAAAAATGGGAAATATTGTTTTATTAGATGAACTAACAATTAATAAAATAGCAGCTGGAGAAGTGATTGAAAGACCAGCATCAGTCATTAAAGAAATGGTAGAAAATTCAATTGATGCAGGAGCAACGAATATAACAGTAGAAATTAAAAATGGAGGAATCTCTTATATAAAAGTAAGTGATAATGGAAAAGGGATTGCACAGGACGACCTAGAAATTGCATTTGAAAGACATGCCACTAGTAAAATTAGATCAGCAGATGACTTAGACACCGTTACATCAATGGGGTTTAGAGGTGAGGCATTAGCAAGTATTGCAGCCATTAGTAAGGTAGAAATGATATCTAAAACACGGAGAACAAGAAACAGGTTATCGAATCGTAGTAGAAGGAGGAAATGTTTTAGAACAAGAAGAAGTAGGATGTCAAACAGGGACAACAATTACAGTTGAAAATTTGTTTTTTAATACACCAGTAAGATATAAATTTCTAAAAAAAGATTATACAGAATCTGGTTATATTGAAGATACCATTACCAGAATTGCTTTAGTGAATCCTAATATTGCAATTAAATTGATTAATACAGGAAAAACAGTCATTCAAACCAATGGAAATGGAGATTTGAAAAGTGTTGTTTATAGTATTTATGGAAAAGATGTAGCCAATGGAATTATGGAATTAAACTATCAATATGAAGATGTTACCGTTTCAGGAGTAATTGGAAAACCAGAAATAGCAAGGTCAAATCGTTCCAATCAATTATTCTTTGTTAACAAAAGATACATAAAAGATAAAATTTTAACAGCAGCAACAGAACAATCTTATAAAGGACTAATACCGATTGGAAAATTTGGATTTGTTATTTTAAATCTAGAAATGAATCCTGCTAAAGTGGATGTAAATGTGCACCCAGCAAAACTAGAAGTTCGTTTTGAAGAAGAAAACAAAATATTCCAATCTATTTATCATGCAATAAAAGATACATTATTAAAAAATGAATTAGTAGCTAATACCGAAAAAAGTGCAAGAGAGCTATCTTTTGAAGAAAGATTAAAAACTATAAGAGAAGCGAAAAAAGAAAATCAAAATACAGGTCTATTTGGTTTTAGAAAGCAAAGTGAAAAACAAATTGAAAAATATACAGAAGAAGAAAGTAGTATAAAAACTAATACCATAGAAGAAGTGACACAAGAACCTAAAATACAAGTAGGAGCTCCAATTGATACAACAGATGTGTTAAACCAACTAAAAGAGATGAAAGAAAAAATAGCAAAGGAATTGGAACAAAAAAGTGAGCAACAAGGAACTTTAGAAGATGTGGACACAGAATATAAATTAGAACAAAAAGAGGAAATAAAAGAAGAGGAAATAGAGTCAAAACAAGAGGAACAAACAACAGAAGAAGCAACAAAAGAAGTAGAAGAAAAAAATTCAGAAGAAGAAATTGTCCAAGAAACAAACCAAGAAGAAACAGAAAAAGAAGAAGTGGAATTACAAGAACAAGCAGAAGAGGTAATAGAAAAAATAGAAGACCCAGAAATTCAAAAAGAGTTTGAAGAAATCAAACAAAAAATGCAAGACTTAAATGATAATCCAGAAGTGGTATCGAAAGATTTTAATGAGATGTATGCCAAAATGTTTGGAAGATTACCGATTGAAGAAGAAAAGAAAATAGAAGAACAGGAAAAGCAAGAAGAACAAAAAACAAGTGCAGTTGACATCATAAAAGATAATATATCAGTATTTGAGCAAACCGAACAATTTCAAAAACCAACCTATAAATTTATTGGAATTGTATTTAATACTTACATTATATTAGAAATTGATAAAGAAATGTATATATTAGTCCAACATGCAGCCCATGAAAGAATTATGTATGAAAAAGTAAAGAAAAATTATTATAGTGAAACTAACAAAGATTCTCAAATGTTATTATTACCAGATGTTATAACATTATCACACAAAGAAATGGATATTGCCAAAGAAAATATGGAAATGTTTAAACAAGCAGGGTTTAGTTTGGAAGAATTTGGAGAAAATACAATCAAACTAAATGGTGTGCCAACAGTATGTATTGATCTAAATACAAAAGAATTATTTTTAGAAACATTAGATGAAATCAATACTGTAGCAAGAACGGCGAAACAAGAAAAAGAAGAAAAATTCATAGCAACAGTAGCATGCAAGGCAGCAGTAAAAGCAAATATGGCGCTAAACCCAAAAGAGGTAGAGGTTTTGATGGACAAGCTATTAGAATTACCAAATCCATTTACTTGCCCACATGGAAGACCAACAGTAATTAAAATGACGAAATATGATATTGAAAGAAAATTTGCTAGAAAATAGAAAAGAAGGGACGAAGAAACAATGGCATTTATTATAATCATAACAATTGCAATGTATGCTATCTTAATTGCTTGGACTTGGCATAGCTTAGGATTTATTGAAAAAAACAAAAAAGTAGTTTTAATCATAGGTGGCATTATATTGATAGGAATCATAACTTTAATTGTTTTTCAAATGACCCAAAATGGAATTGCTTATGAAAATGTGGAAATGAAAAATACAGTTAAAAATATGATAGTCCCTATTTTTACAGCGGTTAATGGTATTATTGTTATGCCACAAATAGGAAAAATATTAGACAAAATAAATGAGGATGAAATAAAACAAGAACAACTAAAGAAAAGAGTAATAATAATATTAGTAGTATTTTTACTATGTCTTATTTTTGAAATAGGATACATGAAAGATGTGCAAGAAGGAATATTAAAAATGTATCATGCTATGGGGTAAAAGGAGTAAGGTATGGATTCAATAAAATTAGCAAGGGGAATTGCAGAAAGAAGAAAACAAGCTGAAATAGAGGCACAAGAACTAATCGAAATATTGAAGACAGGGCTACCTCAAATACAAAGTTATGAAGGCCAAATTTTAGGTATCCATTATAGAATGAAAGAAAAAACAAGTATTTTAGAGAAAATTGAATTTTTAGGGCTGAAAGAAAAGGGGAAGTCAGATCTAGAAATTTTGAAAGAAATAAAAGATATTATTGGAATTACAGTAGAAACTAAAACAACAAAAGATTATGATGAGATTTTTGAACGTATCAATGAGGTGATAAAAAAGGCGAAAGGAATAACGTTTTCGAATTATGTTTTACATGATAAGTATATACCTTCTAAAACAGGATTTCAAGCCATGCTAATGCAGTATTCTCCAGAAGATGGAATATCTTATGAAATTCAAATTGCTGATACAGAAAATATAAGGATTAGAAATGATACACATGAAGAATTTAAAGAACAAAAATATAGTGTAATAAGAA
>CATOLW010000161.1 GCA_951800935.1 uncultured Clostridium sp. | reverse complement strand
ATCAAATTTTTTTAAAGTATTTGTTTGATACCCATTGTTGTTTAAAAATATTTCTAATTCCTTTCTTAATTTTTCGTCATCTTCTACGATTAATATTTTTGACATGATTTACTCCCTTCGAATAAGTTAATTCGTAAAATTATTATAACACAAACTATAAAAAATAAAAACTTTGGTTAAAATTTATCATTTTAACTAAGTTTGCCAAAATTATGTAAATGTGATATTACTATTTTGTAATATTTACTGTAACTATAGTGAGGAGATATAATATGACAGAAAAATACAAAGCTATCTTAAACTCAATAGGAACTTACCCTCCAGTTTTTACTACTGATTATTCTATCTATCGGAATTGTTATTCACATGCTTTAAATTGCATGTTTGAAGATAGAGACTTTACAACTTATTCACCTGGAGCTATCTGTGCTATTTTTAATGGTAGCGATTCTTTTAACGAAAACAACTATTACTTTAGAGAAGATTTATTAATTAAGCTATTAAAGAGAGATTGTGCTGTTTTATCAATTAATGCATATAGTTGTAATTTTGATGCAAAAACAGCTGAAAATGCTTATAAAATAGCAATAGCCTACTCAAAGAGTGACAATGATTTTCATTTTCTCAGAAGTAATGCTGATGGCTCATGGTCTCACAAGCCTGGATTTGGTAATATTTTTCATCGATGTAAAAGTGAAATTATCAATTATCGTGGTGAACAATTTATAAACTTGTATGGAGTTCCTTATCAAGTTATTGAAATATGCAGTTACAAAAAATGTCCTGAAATAGGAAAATAAAACGTAAAAAATCCATTCTCTGAAAAGAGTTGGATTTTTTACGTTTTATTATACATATTTTCTTAAAAATCCACTATAAATTTCCTTTATTACTTCTATTTGCTTAAAATCTTCTGGTTTAACCACTTCTGGTAAGTTCGTCTCAATCTTTGCTTGATCTAATACATATTTTACAAATTCTGCACAATAAAATGACTTTTTGACTTTAATTTTTTTACGAAATCCTGCTGCAAATAGCCCTAATATATTAAAAGTATAATGTTCCTTTTCTTGTTCAATTTTTTGAATACTATTTTTTATACTTTCATATTGTTTCTCTGTTATTTGCCATTCATATACCTTGGCTTTTGTTAAATAAAATCTTTTAAAAGTTCCTTGGTCAATATATTCATGTACAAATCCTCCCCAAATAGGATTGTATGGATTTAGTCTTCCAAAGCTATACATTTGCTTTAATTCACGGTCTAATCCAATAGAAATATGAGAAAATTCATCCTTTGTATAGCTTTTTATTAGTTTTGACAAATTAGTTCCTGTATGGGTTAATACAATATATATTTTTTTCATTGTTTATACGCTCCTTCTTTTATGTATTATATCATTTTCTTTTCTATTTTAAAACGATTACAAAAAAAATTTGCCAAAAAGTTTCTCACCTTTTTGGCATTATTTATCATATTTTTTCCTTAAATCCATAAAATCATCAAAATTACGAAATATTATGAATCTAATTTTACTCCTTTTCCGAATTGCTTTTGCAATAAATGGAACCAAAAGAAGTTGGATAATAATTCCTGGTAATCCTGTTTTTATGCTCTCTATTACAGAAATCCCATAAGTTTCTAATCCAATTACATGAATTGCAACACTAAGTACTCCACTATATATAAGTCTACCTAAAATCATAGTAGCAACTAATGCTATATAAGAGTTAAATTTTTTATTGAATATACCTAATAAAATAGCATAAATCAATAATTCAATTAGCATATATGGCATTCTAGCAAGTGCTGGCATTCCTGTTAATAAATAACTGCAAATAACAGAAGTTCCTGCAACGACACATCCACTTGTGATTCCAAATGTTAAAGCTGCAATTAATACTGCAATATGCATTGGCAAAAATATACTTCCTGCTGTAGAACCTGCTAATACATGAAATACTCTGGGAAGTGCAATTCCAATTCCACTTAGCAAAATAGTTCCTATGATATATTTTGCCTTTTTGTTTGCTAATATTTCTACTAAAGCACGATTTTTATTTTCTAATGATTTTACTTTTTCCATCCTTATAAATCCTCCTATATTTCAATTAATTCATATTCTTTGGTTCCCATTCCTAAATCTGCTGCAGCATCAATGGTATGGGTTCCACTCTTAGAATTGATTCTTTCTAATAAATGATCTTTTCCTTTATCCTCTGAATTTTTAACCAAATCAATACAAGCTTGGTCAATTGCCACTGGATCTAAAGAAGCTAGTATTCCAATATCTTTCATACAAGGGTCTTCTGCATCTTGACAACAGTCACAATCAACACTCATATTGCACATCACATTAATGTAAGCAATATTTCCTTCGAATTTTTTGGCTACACTACTTGCACTATCTGCCATTGCTTCTAAAAATTTCAATTGGTCTACTCGAAACATATCTTCAAAAGTACCATTTTCTTTTCCTACACAATGGATGTATCTTTTTCCTTTTCCAGAAGCTACACCAATTGATAATTGTTTTAGAGCTCCTCCATAGCCACCCATTGGATGACCTTTAAAGTGTGATAATACTAACATAGAGTCATAATTGTCAATATTTTTTCCTACATAATTCTTTTTAATTATTTTTCCATTTGGAATTTCTAATACTTTGTCTTCTCCCTCGCTATCCATGATATCTACTGTAAAATACTTTGTCCATCCATGTTCTTTCATTAGTTCTTGGTGTTTTTTTGTTGTATCTCTTGCTCCTTCATACGCAGTATTGCATTCTACAACACTTCCTTTTACATATTCTACTATATTTTTTACCAATTCTGGTTTAATATAGTTTTGATTTCCTCTTTCTCCAGAATGTAGTTTTATTGCAACTTTTCCTGTTAATTTCTTATCTAGTATTTCGTACATTTTTACCATACTTTCTGGTGTGATTTGCTTTGTAAAATATACTTTTGCTTTTTCCATAATCTTTCCTCCTTTACTTTTTTTCTTGTAATTGACCATTGTATAAGTCAATTTTATAATTTAATTTTTGGTAGGCTTCTCCGCATACGATCAATTTTTTGTTTTAGTATTTCTCTTTGCTTGATTAAAATATTTTTTCTTTCTTCTAAAGTATGGTCTCCTTCGTCATATAGTTTCATATATCGCTTTAAAAAACTCACTTCTACTCCTGCACTTCGCATACATTTTACAAATTCAATTCGTTTTAAATCGTCTTTATTGTAGTTTCGGATTCCATTTTTTTCTTTTTTAATTGGACCAATTAATCCTTCTTTTTCATAATACCTTAATGTATCTACTGTTAGTCCATATTTTTTTGCTACTTCTGATATCTGCATAATAACCTTCCTTCTTTTTTTATTATATATCATTTGGAGTTAACTCTAAGTCAATACTTTTTTTACATTTTTATATTTCT
>CATOLW010000160.1 GCA_951800935.1 uncultured Clostridium sp. | reverse complement strand
GAAAAAGGTAGTTTATCAGATGAAAATAAATTAAATAATAATATAATCTTGCAATTTAAATCTTAAAAATAGTCCTAATGAAGAAAAGTTCATTAGGACTATTTTATTAAAATTTTACATGTTTTCATCTAACCATTTATCAAATTCTTCATAAGTTTTCTTTTCATTTCTTATATCATCCATAAATTTTTTAGCTTCTTTTTTCCAGTTCTCATAATCTTTTTTATAAACTTCTATATCACGGTTACGTTTAACTAACATAGCTTTTTTAGAATATATTTTACGATATTTACCATAAACTTTATCATTTTCTTGTTTAATTCTTTGTGCAATTTGATTACCAATATCCCTGCAGGTTTGTTTGCCTTTGAAGAAATTATTACAATAATTAATGCGAGGATTATCTGTTATAAAGTATTTACCACAATTTTTACATTTTTTTATTATATATTTATGTTCTTCTACAAATTTAAATAATGTAATATAAAGTATGGTATAAACACTAGAACTTGTTGCATTAGTTTCAGCATATACATCAGCAAAATGTTGACCTGTTGTAAAAAATTCTAATAATTTATCTTCACTGGTTTCAAGATACTCAGGAAAAATTTTATAATTAAAAGCATCATCTATTTTAAAATCAGTAACATATGGCTTTAGTGTTTTAAAATGTGAGGTGTAGTAAATATAAAATCTCATCTGGTTAGTCATTGTTCTTGAATTTTCAAGAGGATGTTTATTGAAAATGTAGTCAACAAATTCAGAGTAGATCTTTTGAACTTTTATGGCATCTTTTTTTATTAATTTGAAGTATTTTTGTCCTAAATTTTCAATTTCATCATAACCATAAGACTTATCAACCTTTAAATTCTCTATATCGCTTTTTTCAAAATATTTTATATAAGAAGTAAAAAATTTAGTAAACCAAACAAAATATTCATCGAAATTAGAGAAATTTGTATTTAAAAAATCAATTAAATTTGTTCCTCTGTCATAAATTGAGAAATGGTCTTTAATAAAAAAATGACAATTTGAAAGTTCGCCTAGTTCATAGTAATGCAATTTTTTAGGTATATCTAAATAATCTATCTTTCTTTTTATTTCATTAGTAAAAGGTTTGGTTTTTAAATGTTCAGTAAATAATTCTTCATATTCTTTATATTCATCTTCAGTTAAGCAATCTTTTATAATATCTAAAACTGAAACACCTTCAGTCAATTTACGATCTGGATTGCCATACAATAAAGTTATATGTTTGATTTCTTCTCCATTATTAATAGAAATATGTATATTGCTATTTACTTTATTTTCTTTCATAATTCCTCCGTTAACAATTTATAAAATCATCAAGAGTTAACTTGCTATCAAAATAAACAATAAAGTATTTACAAAGTTAACTATACACAATATAATACAAATGTTAACAAAAGTCAATGCAAATTTGCTAAAAATCTGGAGGTGATACTATGGAATTACAAAAAGTTCAAAGAACAACACTAACGATGAAAGAAGCAGCGGAGTATTTAGGAATATCTTATTGGTTAGTCAATCAATTAGTGAGAAGAAAGCAAATACCATGCTCAAAAGTTGGTGGAAAATATTTATTTAGAGTACAAGCACTAGATGAATATTTAGAAAATATGGAACAGCAATCTATAAGTTAGATTGTAAGGAAAGCGGGGAAAGGAGGATATGTATAATTTACAATGGTTAAAACTAGAAATTAAAATATTTTCAAACAGAAAAATGCAAATATTACTAAAAGAACAAGATGGAGATACATATTTTAGAGTATGGATTCAGTTAATGACTATTGCTATGGAATGTAATAGTGAAGGGAAGTTAGTAATAGGAGAAAAAACACCAATGACAATAGAAAATTTTTCAAAGATTATGGGAAAGTCTAAGAAAAAAATGGAGAAAATTATTAAAAAATTTCAAGAATTAAATATGCTAATTATAGAAGAAGGAGCATACAAAATTAAAAATTGGAGTAAATATCAAAGTGTTGAAACAAGTGAAAGATATCAAGAACAAAATAGGATAAGACAACAAAGATATCGTGAAAAATTGAAAAGTGAAAAAGAAAAAAGTAACGTTACAATAACGGAAAATAACGCAATAGAAGATAATACACAAGAAAAAAATACAAGAAAGGAGAATGAGAACAATAATGGATTTAGAGAATACAAAATATGAAAATTATCAAAAGAATTTCCACAATAAATGCAAATTCTGTGGAAAAGATTTAAAGCCAATAGGATTAGACTACTTATATACTAATGTATCTTCAGAATTAATTGAATATGAAAGATGTAATTGTAAAGAATCCAAAAACTATTGGAAAGATACAGACTTTAGAATTCAAGAGCAGAAAAGGAAAGAGCATTATAGAGAAATGATTAGTCAATTCTATTCTCAAAATTATATTAGTAAAAGGCTAAAGGATTATAATTTTAAGAATTTGAAAGTAACAGATGTTAATAAAAAAGAAGTAGCAATTGCAAAAGATTATGCTAAAAAATGTATTAATAATAAACAAGAAAACGGACTTATTATTACTGGAAATTCTGGAGTAGGAAAGACACATTTAGCAGCATCAATTTCGAATGAACTTATAAGAAAAAATAAACTCGTTTTAATGGGAAGACTTACATCATTGTTAGATATGATAAAAGAAACTTTTAAAGATAATTCAAAGTCAGAAAATGAGTTAATAGAACTATTTTCTAATGTGGATATGGTTGTAATAGATGATTTAGGAACAGAAAAAATAAGTAGTTGGGCATTGGACAAGCTATATACAATTATAGAAAATAGAAATGAAAATAAGTTACCAATTATAATAACAACTAAGTTTAATAAAGAAGGATTATTACATAGATTTAAGCAAAGTAATGATAAAGAATTATCAGATGCAATTATTCAAAAATTATATCAAATGTGTTATGGAATTGAACTAAAAAGATATGATGAAAATCAAAAAGAAAAAGCTAGCACAAGCGACAAAACTAAATGCTAACTTAATCCAAAATTTAAATTTATTATAGTATATTTTTCTATAAAAGTAAAGCAAAAAAGTTCAAATTTTTAGTTTAGAAATTTGAACTTTTTTTGAAAATATTTTGATAAAAATTAAGAAAAATTTTACCAAAAGAAGTCCCTCGGAGAGCAAAAAGGGTATTAGGGCATTTCGCCCTAAACAGCGGAAACGGTGTCAAAACACCACGCTGGCGAATATTGGGCATTAAAAATGATCCTCAATATTCGAACAAAATAAATTTTGCTAAATCTTAATACTTCGTAAACTAGTATTAAGATTCTTTCATAGATTAAAAATAAAAATATAGTTAACAGATTTGCACATTGAAACAGGTTATCTTTATGATAAATTTTTTGGAAAATTAAATTCTAATAATAACAATAAATATAGGAAAAATTGTTGAGAAAAAA
>CATOLW010000159.1 GCA_951800935.1 uncultured Clostridium sp. | reverse complement strand
TTATCAATTCTATGATGGCAGATGCAAAAGAAGAAATAGACAAAATAAAAGAAAGATTTGAAAATATTTATATAACAAACTTTAAGGATAAATTTTTTAATTCAGAAGTAGAAAATCTAGAACTAAGATTTACCATTACAGATAATAATGGTAAAAAAATTGAAAATATTAAAGAAAAGACATTAGCCATTGGTTCGATTCATGCTTTAGTAGAGTATTTAGAACAAACACAAAAAACGAGTTTAAACCATATTAATAAAATTATCCTATACCCATTATCTAGATATATGGCACTTGATGTAAATAGCAGAAGAAATCTAGAAATAACAGAAAGATTAAGAGATAAATCCAAAAAAGGAACATTATTATGGGTATTAGATAAAACCTCAACTTCTATGGGAGGAAGATTACTACGCAGATGGATAAATGACCCTTTAGTAGATGTTCTAGAAATTAATCGAAGATTAGATGCCGTAAAAGAATTAAAAGACAATATTATGCTAAGAGGAGATGTAGTAGAAAGTTTAAAAAAAGTATATGATATTGAACGTCTAGCAGGTAAAATGGCCTATGGTAATGCAAATGCAAGAGATATGATAACGTTAAAAAATTCATTATTAAAATTACCAGAAGTAAAGAAAAGTTTATCTTATTGTAAAACCGACCTATTAAAAGATCTAGCCCAAAATTTAGATGAATTACAAGATATATATCAATTAATCGATGGCGCGATTATCGATGATCCACCAATGACAATTAAAGATGGAGGTATTATTAAATTAGGTTATGATGAAGAAATAGATGCTTTAAAAACAGCACAAACAGAAGGAAAAAATTGGCTAGTACAATTAGAACTAGAAGAAAGAGAAAAAACAGGAATCAAAAATTTAAAAATAGGATTTAATAAAGTATTTGGTTACTATATAGAAGTAACCAAGTCCTACTTAAACCAAGTACCAGATCGATTTGTTAGAAAACAAACATTAACGAATGCAGAAAGATACATAACAGAAGAATTAAAAAAATTGGAAAATCAAATTTTAGGAGCAGAAGAAAAAGTAGTAGCCTTAGAGTATGATGCTTTTGTAGCAATTAGAGATGAAATTGCCAAAAATATAAAACGATTACAAAAAACAAGTGAAATTGTAGCAACCCTAGATGTTCTAACATCTTTTGCAGAAGTAGCAGAGGATATGAACTACTGTATGCCAGAGGTTAATTCATCTGGAACTATTGATATAAAGAAGGGAAGACATCCTGTTATTGAAAAAATATTAGGACCAGGAAGTTTTGTTGAAAATGATACTTATTTAGACAAACAAGAAAATCGATTATCGATTATTACAGGGCCAAACATGGCAGGTAAATCTACTTATATGAGGCAAGTTGCTTTAATTACATTAATGGCACAAGTAGGAAGTTTTGTACCAGCCGAAAATGCTAAAATTGGAGTAGTAGATAAAATCTTTACAAGAGTAGGGGCATCAGATGATTTGAGCATGGGTCAAAGTACCTTTATGGTAGAAATGATGGAAGTAGCAACTATTCTAAAGGAAGCAACCAATAATAGTTTCGTTATTTTAGATGAAATTGGAAGAGGTACTTCAACTTATGATGGACTATCCATTGCTTGGGCAGTAGCTGAATTTATAGCCAACAAAGAAAAATGTGGAGCCAAAACATTATTTGCAACACACTATCATGAACTAACAGAACTAGAAGATAAATTAGAAGGAATTAAAAATTATTCCATAGCTGTTAAAGAAAAAGGAGAAGATATCATTTTCTTAAGGAAAATTATAAGAGGGGGAACAGATGAAAGCTATGGTATCCATGTAGCTCGCTTGGCAGGTGTACCAAAAACAGTAACTAAAAAAGCAGATGAGATATTACGCTCTTTAGAACGAAAAAATATTCTAACAGGACAAAAACAAGAAAAACAAGATAAGAAACAAGTAGAAGGTCAGTTTGACTTATATAATTATAAACTAGCAGAAGTTGCCCAAGAAATTGACAAAATAAATTTAAATGAACTAACACCAATTGATGCTTTAAATATTTTAGTTAGAATGAAAGAAAAAATGAAATAAAAGGAGAAATAGAAAATGTCAAAAAATAAAAAAATAATTTTAGCAGCTTTATTACTTGCTATGTCAATTGTATTATCTAGATTTTTATCGATTAAAACACCAATTGTTACGATAGGATTTTCTTTTGTACCAATTATGCTTTGTGCGATATGGCTTGGTCCAAAATGGACAATCTTAATGAGTGTTTTAGCAGATTTAATAGGCGCAACTCTTTTTCCATTTGGTTCTTACTTTTTTGGTTATACCGTTACAGCAGCAGTTTCAGGAGCAATTTATGGATTTTTATTATATAAAAAGGAAGAAGACAGCTATAATGATAAACAATTTATAATAAGAATTATCTTAGCATCTATATTAGTTACAGCTATTGCTAATATAGGCTTAAATACTTTATGGATTAGTATCACTTCAGGAAAAGCTTTTATGGTATTAATTGCATCTAGACTAGTAAAAGAACTAATTATGATACCAGTAAAAATAATCGTAATTATCTTTTTAGAAAAAGGATTAAGAAAACCATTTAATACATATTTGAGGGAACAAAATGATTAAAATAGAAAATGTAACATATCGCTATAAAAAAGGAAACGATATTTTAAAAAAAATTAATTTGGAGATACAAGATAAAGAAACTGTTGTAATTATGGGAAAAAATGGCTCTCGGAAAATCAACTTTAGGAAAGTTAATATCTGGTATGGTAAAACCAAAAGAAGGAACAATAAAAATTGATGATTTAGTGATTCCTAAAAAAGAAAATAAGGAAAAATTGCGAAAGAAAATAGGAATTGTATTTCAAAACCCAGAAAACCAAATTATATTTAACCGTATTGAAGATGAAGTATCGTTTGCCTTAAAAGATGTAAAAAAAGAAGAAGTAAAAAAGCGCATCCATGATGCCCTTCATATTGTGGAGATGGATGACAAAATAGAAGAAGATTTGTATGAATTATCCCTAGGACAAAAGCAAAGAATTATTATTAGTGAAGTACTAGCAAAAAAACCGAAATATATTATTTTTGATGAACCTACTACTATGATTGATAGTAAAGGAAAAGAAAAGATATATAAAATTATAGAAAAACTTAAAAAAGATGGTTATACGATTATCTATATAACCAATATGGCAGAAGAAATGTTGCTAGCAGATAGAATTATTGTGTTAAATGAAGGGCAAATAGTAGCAGAAGTTCAAAAAGAAGAACTAATGGATAAATTACCTATCTTTGAACAATATGATATAAAAATACCACTTATATTAGAATTGGTGCAAAAATTAAAACAAAAAGGAATCCAACTTAATTTAACAAATTATTCAATGGATGAATTAATAAACCAACTAGGAGAAATGATAAAAAAATGAAAAATACCATTCTATTTTTAGTTT
>CATOLW010000158.1 GCA_951800935.1 uncultured Clostridium sp. | reverse complement strand
AAAGTTTTTTAAAATTCCTCTTACATCATCTGTTTTATTAATATCTACATTATTCTCTAAAATATATTGACTGAGTTCTTTTGTTTCTAAACTAGTATTATATTCTTGTTTTTCTTTATAATCTAATTCTTGCCCAGAATTCTTCATGGTTATGACATTTTTAGACTCTGTTTGATAATTATTTAAAGCTTGATTTTTAAAATCACTTCCATATGGAATCTCTTTGTTGATTCTAATTTTTGCTACTTCTTGGTCTATTTTAGCACTTTGGATAGCAGATTCTAATGATTGCAATTCTTGTTTATCCTCTGTATTTTCTTTTTGTTCTTCTAAATTATCTAATTGATTTTTTGCTTGTTCTAATTCTTCCTTCGCAAAATATTTCCAATCTCCTTCGTCTAATTTTTCAAGAACTTTATTAATGCTTTCTTCTATTTCTTTTACTTTTTTAGTATCTTTGTTTTCTCCATATAAATATGTATTTTTTTCATTGATAAGATTACTAACTTTTGCTGATAAAATATCTCTTTGCCAGGTATCTATTTCATATTTTTCTTGCATTTCATAAATTTCTAGTGTTGATTTAATGTCAATATACATTTTGGTATCACTTGGTTTTTCTGGGTCTAATCTTGCTAGTTCTTCTTTGGCATATTTTATATAGTTATCACTATATTCATGATAACTTCCACTGTGATAGAAAAACTTATAAATACAATTTGTTAAAATAACAAAAGCTAAAATAACAAATAATGTAATATAAAGACTTCTCTTTTTAAATATTTTGGTTAATTCATTTTTAATTAATCTACTCAATTACATTCCCTCCTGTCTTTTCAAAAAATGCTTGTTCTAATGATTTTTCTTCTTGTTTTACTTCATAAATTTTAATTTGATTTTCTACCAATTTAATAATAGTTTCTGGTACTCTTTCTTTTGATATGTCTAATTTAAATTGATTATTTTTCATCATAATAGCTTCTGGGAATAAATCTTTTATTTTCTTACTATTATCTACTTCAAATATTTTAAAGTCTCTTCCCGTTTCTTTTTTTATTCCAGAAATATCACTTGTTTCAATAATTTCCCCATTCTTTATGATACAAACTTTATTACACAAGTTATCTAATTCTGCTAAATTATGACTTGATATTAAGATTGCCATTTTTTCTTTTTTGGCTAAATCTACTAAAAGCTCTCTCATTTCTTTGATTCCTTCTGGGTCTAGTCCATTAGTTGGTTCATCTAAAATTAATAGATTTGGTCTATGTAAAATAGCTTGTGCAATTCCTAATCTTTGTCTCATTCCTAAAGAATATTTAGAAACTTTATCTTGGATTCTATTTTCTAGTTTTACTAGTCTTACTACCTCATCAATTCTTTTGCTATCAATCCCAGAATATAAGTTAGCAATTAATTTTAAATTTTCCATTCCTGATAAATACATATATAAGTCTGGATTTTCTACAATTGCACCAACCTTTTCAATTGCCTTTGTAAATTGTTTTTTAATATCATATCCATTAATCAAAACATTTCCTTCTGTTATGTTTTGAAGTCCCAATATCAGTTTAATTGTAGTAGTTTTTCCTGCTCCATTTGGTCCTATAAAACCTAACACGTCTCCTTCTTGTACTTCAAAAGAAACATTATTTAAAATTTGTTTTTTGCCAAACTTCTTATGCAAGCCTTCACACTTTAATACTGTCTTTTCCATTTTTTCTCCTTTCTCTCTAAAGGGATTTAGGGACGTTCCTTAAAATCCCTGTTTCTGAAATTAGAAGACACTCTTTTATTTATATATTTTTAAGGAGTGTCCCTTAATCCTTAAAAGTGGGGATTTTAAGGAACGTCCCCAAATCCCTCTAATTCCTTTTTTATTTATTTTAGCACAATGGTTTTGGATTTTCTATTGATTTTTTCTTAATTTTAAATAAAGTTTTTCTTAAATCAACATAAAAGAAGCTTTTTAAGCTTGTTTTATGTCTTTATATACAATTTTTTCTACAAAACTTTCATTTTTTTCTATTTGCTTTCGAATTTCTGTACCACTAATTGGGTATTTTTCTCTTTTTCTATCAACTTGTACTTCCTCAAGCTTTAAGTCTCTTGCTACAAACTTACCATATGGCTCACTATTATAAAAATGTGTTACTTCTAATCCCTTTACCATTTCTTTTAGATAATCTGTTTGTATTTTTATACTTTCTTCGTCTAAACCATATTGACTTGGTGGATTTTTAGCATAAATTAAATTAGCTTCTGGGTAAAGTTGTTTAATCCAGTTTGCTCTTGTTTCAATTGGTATTTTCGTTACTGTTGTTTCATAAATTACTACATAAAACTTGTCCATTTCGCTTAAGGCTTTTTCTATTAGATATTGATGCCCTTTGTGTAATGGTGCAAATTTTCCAATGGTAAATCCTATTTTCATTTTTATCACCTACTTAATCGATTATATCATATTATTAGCCTATTCTCAAGTAGTGGTTTTTACAGCATTTAAGGTTCTACCACAAAGCTGGGCGGAAAGCAATAATGCCACTTGACATATTACCATTACCACGATAAGAAACTCCGACCACTTGAACCAACGCCGTGGCAATCACCACCACGAATGGCATACAGAGCTGTGGTAAAGGTAGTATTTTCTAATGTCCACTCCCATTCATTTCCTGCTAAGTCATAAATGTTTAATATATTATTTCTTTCTGTTGCTCCTGTTGTTAATAACATACTTACATTTTCTGATTTTTCTATGTCCTTCACTGGATTCCATTCTTCAAGTTTAGAAGTAGTTGTATTATAAATAGCATATTCTCCTCTTGTTATTATAAAATTAGCATTTTGGTAATTTCCCCAATCAGTTGACGTCTTTATCATTTTAGATTTTCTTTCTTCCTTCGTTGTTCCTAATTTTGTTCCTCTTTCTTCCATATATTTTAAGATTAAATCCCACTGTACACCAAACATTAAACTTGCTTGTTTTCCTCCTGTTGCTAATCCTTCTGATAATTCTTGTGCTTTCTTACACGTTACATAGTTATATGGATAGGCATCTTGTTTTATAATAGGTGTTCTTGCTCCATTGTCATCTTCTGTTACATAACTATCTGCTCCTGTTTCGTATCTTCCAATATAAAATCCACCATTTTGGTACACACTTTTTAACATACTTTTTTTGTGATTATCATATTGCTCTTTTGTAAATCCATGCTGTACCTCTGAATACCATTCATCCTTATAATTTGTTCCCTTTCTATAATCATTGGTATAAGTTTTTAAATCATTCTCTATCTTTGTATATTCCTCATCTGTAAAAGTAGTTATCTCAAGTCCTGCTGTTGGATATACCTCGGTTGCTCTTGGTACTTCTATCCACACCCATTCATTTTGTTTACTATCTTTTACTACAATTCCTTCATTTACATCATTACTTAAGAATTTTGAATTATTATCTAGTAAATATGGCTTGGT
>CATOLW010000157.1 GCA_951800935.1 uncultured Clostridium sp. | reverse complement strand
TTGTTTTTGTTCTTCTATTTTTTCTTTTGCTCCCTTTATTACTTTTTGATAATCTATTAAATTATTAAATACATGAAGCTTACTTTTAAGTTCTGGAAAATAATGTTCAAAATTGTTTTTGTCAAATTTGGAAACAAATATTATATTTTGAAATTTAGAAGCATTAATGTCCTTGAAAAATTGTTTATAGTTTTCGATATTTCTATCAAAAAAATCTAAATAGTTATTATGAATTCATACTGCATTATTTTCACTTGCCGTTCTTGCTACAAAGGAATCTGCTAAACTATATGTTGCATAATCAATTGCAAAATCAAATTTATTTTTATATTTTAAAATAAATTTTACTCTTTTTATGGCATTTATCATTTTTCTAATTAAAACAATTTTGTTGTTACTTGGTGTATATTCCACTACTTTTATCTTATTGCTTAGTTCTTTTAAAAATATTCCTTCTTTTTTTTCGAGCACTAGTGTTATATCATATTTGTTACTTTTTTCTAAATAATGAATTAATGTTAAAAGTGCCGTTTCAATTCCTCCTATATCTAAAGAATAGGCAGCAAATAATAGTTTTTTCATTTTTTTATTTCCTTTATTTTCTTTCTTTCTTGATTTTATCATTTATTTAGCGTATAATCAAGTTTTCTAAAAAATTTAGCTTTATTTGTTTTCTTGTTTAACTATAAATAAAAAAGTTATGATAGAAAGCATTTTTCATCATAACTTTTTTACTTATTTATATTGATTATCAATTTCTTTTAAGATGACATCATGTGCTCCACCCTCTGTAATACTAATCTCAGATACTAATGTTAATCTTGCTTTTTCATGGAACTCTGGAATTGTAATACATCCACAGTTACACATAGTTGATTTAATTTTAGCAACTGTGATAGCTAAATTGTCTTTTAGGCTACCTGCATAAGGGATGTAAGAGTCAACACCTTCTTCAAAAGAAAGTTTTTTAGCTCCTCCCATGTCATATCTTTGCCAGTTTCTAGCTCTATTAGAACCTTCTCCCCAATATTCTTTTACAAAAGCATTTCCTTTTTTAATCACTCTTGTAGGGCTTTCGTCAAATCTTGCAAAATATCTTCCCATCATAACAAAATCTGCTCCTAGAGCTAAAGCAATAGTAATATGATAATCATGTACAATTCCACCATCAATACATAATGGGATATAAACTCCTGTTTCTTCAAAGTATTCATCACGAGCTGCTGCTACATCAATTAAGGCTGAGGCATTTCCACGTCCAATTCCTTTCGTTTCACGGGTAATACAAATAGAACCTCCTCCTACACCAATTTTGATGAAATCTGCTCCTGCTTTTGCTAAGTACATAAATCCTTCTCTATCAACTACGTTTCCTGCTCCTATTTTTACACTATCTCCATATTTTGCTCTTACAAAATCAATTGTATTTTTTTGCCAAATAGAATAGCCATCAGAAGAATCCATACAAATTAAGTCTACTCCTGCTTCTACTAGAGCTGGTATTCTTTCTTCATAGTCTCTTGTATTGATTCCTGCTCCTACAATATATCTTTTATTTTCATCTAATAAAGAGTCTGGATTATTTTTTCTTTCTTCATAATCTCTTCTAAATACTAAATATTTTAATCTTTCTTCATCGTCTAAAATTGGTAAACATGCAATTTTGTTTTCCCATATTAAATCATTTGCTTCAGATAAACTGATTCCTTCATGTGCCCACACTACTTTATCTTTTGGTGTCATAAAGCTATCAATTGGTTCTTCGAAGTTATCTCTTGATATTCTATAGTCTTTATCGGTTACTAATCCTACAAATTTTCCTCTTGCTGTTCCATCATCTGTTATGATTACCGTTGAGTGTCCAGTTTCTTGTACTAAATCAATTACTTCTCTTAAAGATGTCCCTGATTTTACATTAGAATCACTTACAACAAATCCTGCTTTGTGTTTTTTTACATGTTTTACCATCTTTGCTTGTGATTCAATGGATTGTGAACCATATATGAAAGCTACTCCTCCTTCTCTTGCTAAGGCAATTCCCATTTGTTCTCCTGATACTGCTTGCATGATAGCTGATACCATTGGTACATTGGCATAATATTTTGCTTCTTCTCCTTTTTTGTATTTAACTAGTGGTGTTCTTAAAGATACATTGGTTGGTATGCATCTTTCGTCTGTTAAATTTGGTAATAGTAAGTATTCGTTAAATGTTCTTGAAATATCTCCTACGATTTTTGCCATTTTTTGTTTCTCCTTTCAAAAAATATAAAAAATAGATGTCTTTAGCATCTTCTCCTTTGGCTTATTTTTCCTATTATACAACATTTTTTTACATTTGTAAATAGAAAATCACAAAAAGAATGCCTTTTTGGGCATTCCTTTTATGTAAAATATTTTATTGTTCTACAGGATAAACACTTACTTGTTTTTTATCCCTACCTTTTCTTTCAAATTTTACAGTTCCATCTACTAATGCATATAGTGTATCATCACTACCTTTTCCTACATTAGTTCCTGGATGCATTTTGGTTCCTCTTTGTCTTACTAAGATATTTCCTGCTAAAACAAATTGACCATCAGCTCTTTTGACACCAAGACGTTTAGATTCACTCTCTCTACCGTTATGGCTGCTACCTTGACCTTTCTTATGAGCCATGCTTTCTCAACTCCTTTCGGTTTCCTTTTATGTTTTATATTAGTTCAATTTTATTTCTAAAATTAGGCATTTGCTTTTTCAGCAACTTCTTCTTTTTTTGCTGTTGTTTCTGCTTTTTTAGCAGCTGTTTTGATGGCTGTAATTTCTACTTTTGTGTATGGTTGTCTGTGTCCTTGTTTTCTTCTATAATTCTTTTTAGGTTTCATTTTGAAAACAATGATTTTTTTCGCTTTACCATGAGAAACTACTTTTCCTTCTACTTTTACACCTTTTACATAAGGATTTCCAACTTGTACTTTTCCTTCATCAGATACAAAAACAACATTATCAAATGTGATTGTTTTTCCTTCTTCTGCATCTAGTTTTTCGAAAAATACTACATCTCCTTGTGCTACTTTGTATTGTTTTCCACAGCTTTCAATGATTGCGTACATTTAAAATGCACCTCCCTTATTTTGTATACTCGCTAATCCTTATTTTTCAGGCAATTAACTCTTTGGCTAATATTTAGATGCCTTGACTAAGCGGATTACAGTTATCAATTTTAACATATTTCTACTGGTTTGTCAATTGTTTTTGCAAATTTTCTAAGGCTCTTTTTCGGTGGCTTATTGCATTCTTTTCTTCTTGTGATATTTCTGCATAAGTTTTTCCTATTTCTAATTCAAAAATTGGGTCAAAACCAAATCCTCTTTTTCCTCTTGGTTCATTTGCAATAATCCCTTCTACTTCTCCATTGCCTATTACAAAATTCCCATCTTCATAGTAGACAATGACACAAACTACTTTTGCTTTTCTTTCTTTTCCTTTTAAAAATTTCATTTTTTCTAGAATTGCTTCATTTCTTTGAGCATCACTTGCTTCTTCACCTAAAAATCTAGCTGTGTGGACACCAGGCCAACCATTAAAGGCTCCAATACATAGTCCACTATCATCTGCTAAAACTGGTAGATT
>CATOLW010000156.1 GCA_951800935.1 uncultured Clostridium sp. | reverse complement strand
TATCAAACTTGGAGTAATCATATAGCTAATATATGTAATATGTTAGGAGCGTGGATTTCATCGTGCCTAAAAAAATAAAAAATTGTTTTTATAAAAATCTAACCTTTGAAAAACTTATGAAAGCTCATCAAAGAGCTAGAGTCCATAAAACTTATAAAAATGAAGTGATTAGTTTTGAATTGAATTTAGAAAACAATATTGTTAATTTGTTAAATAATATTAAAAATAAAAAATATCGTTTAGGAGATTATTATACTTTTACTATTTATGAACCCAAAGAACGAATAATTAAAGCTCTACCTTATAGAGACAGAATAGTTCATCAGTGGTATGTTGAAGAATTTATAAAACCTTATATTGTTCCAAAATTTATTAATACATCATATGCTTGTTTAAAAGATAAAGGAACTCATAAAGCAGTACAGCAAGTAGAAAAGCAATTAAGAGAATTTAAAAGAAACTATGGAGATTTTTGGATTTTAAAATGTGATATTAAAAAATTCTTTTATAGTATTGACCCTTATGTGCTATTTAATATAATGGAAAAATATATTAGTGATAAAGAACTATTAGCTTTTACAAAACTTCTAATATTTGATGGCAGAGAATCATCTGATATTATAGGCATTCCTATTCGGAAATTATACAAGTCAATTTTTTGCTAATATTTATCTTAACGAATTAGATCAATATGTTAAAAATACATTACATATAAAATATTTTACGCGATATATGGACGATTTTGTTTTGATTTTAAAAACTAAAAATGAATGCATATCAATAAAAAAGCAAATTGAAATTTTTTTGAAATCACAATTGCATTTAGAATTAAATAATAAATCAAGATTTTATCCTTATAAAATGGGGGTTAACTTTTGTGGATATAGAATTTTTACTACACATAGATTATTACGAACAAATAGTAAGAAAAAAATGAAAAGAAATGTGAAACATTGGAATAAAAAGTATATTAATGGTACTTTAGATATCTTAACTACTATGCAAAGTATTAATTCTTGGCTTGGTCATTCTAATCATTGTAATTCTTATAAACTACAACAAAAAGTATTAAATAGTTGTGAATTTTTGTATACTAATTCAGATGATATCAATAGAAAAATTGAAAACGAATTAATATCATTAATTGAAAATGATATATCAAAAGCAGATGACTAACATCTGCTTTTGATTCATAATTTTAAATATTCGCCATTTTACTACTAACTCAAAATTACTATTTATGTGTTTATGATATAGAATCTAACCATCTACACACATATTTTTCATTAAGCTATGATGTAGACTGATAGTTTTAATTTTTCAAAAACTGTCTATACCAAAGGAATTAAACTTCTTTGATACGAGTCCTGTTGATTATTATTCTCTTGTTTAAACTCTCGGCATCCTCCGTAAAGGAATACCCATCTGGGATAGAAGTCTATAAACTTCTTTGCGTATCGAAGTGCTAGAAAGCTAGGCACACACGGAAGCCATTGTTGTTGTTAGGATTGCCATTCGTATTATTGTAAGCGAACACACCTGCATTGTCTCCATTATTGTAATTGCCCCCACGTTTGAACACTGGGTTGCTCGAACTAACAAAGTTAGAGTAGTCCAGTTTAATCCCTCATTTTTTTAGGGTCTTATGCCCCTATTTCTTCATTTTTATATTTTTTATTGTTCTCCCGTATTTCACTTTTATTCCATTTTTTAATTTCTGCCGATAAAAGGGTTTTAAGAGCAAAGTCACATATTAAAGTGCTAGAAAGCTAGGCACACACGGAAGCCAAGGTAGTCGTAAGGAGCGCCATTCGCAAAATTGAAAGCGAACACACCTGCACCGTCTCCATAAGTGAAAGTGCCCCCACGTAGGAACACTGGGTTGCTCGAACTAACAAAGTGAGAGTAGTCTGAGTTCCAGCCAGATGTTTCATTTGCGGCATCTCCTTTTTTATTATTAGTTGTATATAATGTTAAGTATTTTGTACTAGCCGTTGTACTTGAGCTTGCCATTGCACTATGCCAATCCGCTGTGCTTGCTGATCCTCCTTTATAATATCCTGCAACTCTTTCCCATACACATCCATTTAAATCAAATACTCCTGTCATATTTTTTGTACTGCTTGCATTAACATCATTTGCTCCATTACTATTTCCATAACTTGTCACTGCATAAATAAATGCAGTATTTCCATCTGTTGCATTATTTACTTTTATATTATTATTTAAGTTTTTGCTATTGATTGTTACTTCATTCATTGTTGTTGAATTTCCATTTACTCCACATTGGCTATGTGTTAAATAAGCTACTGCTCCCCATTCACTATTTTTTACCATATGGCTATCTACATTACTTAGTCCATACATACCCGCTGTGTCTATCTCTTGTGACAACAGGTATGCATCTCCTGCACTAATACAATTGTAAGCATATGTATTTGCTTTGAATACTGGATATGATAATTCTGTAGAATTTGCTGTTATTGTTCCATAATAATTTCTTGGATAACTACTATTTACTGTTGTATATTTTAAATTTGGTGAGTATTGCACTGTTCCTACTGTTGCACCCTCTTGTCCATATTGGTATCCTGCCACATATTTTGCTACCCAAAATCCTGATAATTCTTTATCCCATTCTCCATTTTGAAATCCGTTATTTTTTCCTCCTTTTGCAGATATATCTCCATTTTCAAATGCTGGATGTAATATATAGGTTTTACCATCTTTTGTTGTAGTCGTTAAGCCTGTGGTTGCATCTTTTGTATATCCTGTGCTTTGCCATGTTGTTTCAGTTGGTATGAAGTTTATTGTTATTGTTTTATTTGTTCCATCTAAATAGTACTCATATCTTGGTATCCATACCCACATACTTCCATCAGCACTTTGAGCATTTGCCCAGTTTTGTTTTGAATAGTCATACCATTTATTCCATTCTTCTTGGCTACTTGCTCCTGTTAATTTAGTCCATTCTGTTCCATTCCAATATACTGCTGTCAAACCTGTTCCATCTATTTTAGGAGTATTTACTGTTCCATTCCAACTACCATCTGCTACTATAGTATTATTAGTATTGTTTGTTGTTCCAGACCATATATCAGCCATAGCTATTTCATGATTACCTTTTGTTGTTGTAATTGATTTTATTGTTTTTCCATCTTCCTCATAATTTATTGTTCCATACTTTTCTAATATTGTTTTTAATGAACTATCAGATATACTTCCTTGATTTCCTGCTTGTTTTCCTAATATTTCAGTTTGTATTTGTTCTTTTATATCTGCTATCTCTGTTGCAATCTTTGCATCGTTTGCTCTAGTTATTAAGCCATTATCTCCCATTAGAGTCGCTATTGTTACCCCTGCTAGTATTAAAAGAATTATAATTGTAACCACAAGCGATATCAATGTTATACCTTTTGTACTTTTAATCTTATTCATCTTTTGAACTCCCCCATCTTAAATTATTAATTATTCGTATCATATCATAACATAATACGTTTTTCAATGATTTTTTTAAATAAAATATTTTTATTTGTGTGTGTTTTCTATACACACTATATCACAAACAATATTATAAAATCAAGAAAATAATTATTTTTTTGGAGAATATGATGAAAAAATTTAATGAACAACGCAATGTA
>CATOLW010000155.1 GCA_951800935.1 uncultured Clostridium sp. | reverse complement strand
TCTAAAAGGCCTAGTGTTACTGGTCTTCTATTTACAATTGCAACCATATTATAGTTATATGAAACCATCATGTCGGTATTTTTTAATAAGTAGTTTTCTACTAATTCTTCATTAGCGCCTTTTTTTAGATCGATGGCTATTTGAAGTCCATTACGGTCTGATTCGTCTCTTACTTCAGCAATACCTTCTACTTTTTTGTCGATTCTGATATCATCTATTTTCTTTACTAGTAAGGCTTTATTTACTTCATATGGTATTTCTGAGATTATTATTTGTCTTTTGTTTTTTGGTCCCTCAATGGTATATTTACATTTAACGTTAACTTTACCTCTACCTTTTGTGAAGGCTTCTCTTATGCCTTTTATTCCTTCGGCTACTCCGCCTGTTGGAAAGTCTGGACCTTTTATAATATCTAATATTGTATCTAAATGACAGTTTGGACTATCTATTCTTTTTATTGTAGCGTCGATTACTTCACCTAAGTTGTGTGGTGGAATGTTTGTAGCATATCCAGCACTTATACCTGTTGCCCCATTTACTAAAAGGTTTGGATATTTTGCTGGTAGTACGGTTGGTTCTAGTAATGTATCATCGTAGTTTAAACTCATTAATACAGTTTCTTTATTAATGTCTTTTAGTAGTTCTCCTGCTACTTTTGATAGTCTGGCTTCGGTGTAACGCATTGCAGCGGCACCATCACCATCCATTGAACCATTATTTCCTTGCATTTCTACGTAGCAAAGATTGTTTTTCCACCACTGACTCATTCTAACTAAAGCATCATAGATACTTGAGTCTCCATGTGGGTGGTAGAATCCCATGATATTACCAACGGCTTTTGCTGATTTTTTTGTTGGTTTATCATAGGTATTACCATCTTTATACATTGCATATAATATTCTTCTTTGAACTGGTTTTAATCCATCTCTAACATCTGGAAGGGCTCTATCTTGAATGATTGTTTTGGCATATCTACCAAAACTTTCACCCATGATGTCTTCTAAAGAATAATCATATATCTTTTTTACTATTTCGTTCATTCTATCTACCTACATTTCATAATTGTCTTCTAGTGTGAATTCGACGTTTTCTTCTATCCATTCTTTTCTTGGTTCAACATTATCGCCCATTAATACGCTTACACGTTTTTCGGCTAATGAAGCATCTGTTAAATTTACTTTGATTAGGTTTCGTTTATCTGGATCCATGGTTGTTTCCCAAAGTTGCTCAGCATCCATTTCTCCAAGTCCTTTATATCTTTGTTTTTCTAGTTTTACTTTTGTATTTTTTCTTATTTCTTCTGCTTCTTTATCATCCCATGCATATCCATGTATTTTGTTTCCATTTTTTAGGGCATATAGAGGTGGCATAGCGATATATAAATGACCATGTTCGATTAATGGTTTCATATATCTATAGAAGAATGTTAATAATAATATTTGAATATGGGCTCCATCATCATCGGCATCGGTCATGATGATTACTTTATCATAGTTACAATCTTTTATTTCAAAGTCACTTCCGATTCCAGCACCTATTGTATGAATCATGGTATTTATTTCGTTATTGGCTAACACGTCTGTAAGACTTGCTTTTTCTGTATTTATTACTTTTCCTCTTAGTGGAAGGATTGCTTGGAATTTTCTATCTCTTCCTTGTTTAGCAGAACCTCCTGCTGAATCTCCTTCGACTAGGAATAATTCGTTTTTGCTTGCATCTTTACTTTGGGCTGGTGTAAATTTATCACTTATTGATTTTTCTTTTTTACCTTTGCCTTTCCCGTTTCTGGCTTCGTCTCTAGCTTTTCTTGCGGCTTCTCTTACTTGTTTTGATTTAACCATTTTTTCTAGGATTTTAGTTGCTGATTCTTTGTTTTCTTCTAAGAAGAATGTTAGTTGTTCTGAAGCAATACTATCTACTACAGTTCTAGCAATAGGTGTTCCTAATTTTCCTTTTGTTTGTCCTTCAAATTGTAATAGTTTTTCTGGAATTTGAAGGGATATAATTGCAGTTAGTCCTTCTCTAGTATCTGGACCTTCTAAATTTTTATCTTTTGGTTTTAGGAATCCATTGTTTCTAGCATATTCATTAAATACTCTTGTGAAGGCAGTTTTTAATCCTACTTCATGTGTTCCTCCATCACCTGTTTTTACGTTGTTTACGAATGATATTATATTATCTGAATATGTATCTGTATATTGAAAGGCTACTTCGACATTGATGCCTTCTTTCATTCCTTCGAAATCTACTACTTTATGTAGTTCTTTTTTATCTTCATTTAAGTATTCAACAAATGAGTTTAATCCTTTTTCATAATGATATATTTCTTGTTTGTCATCGGCTTCATCGATTACTTCTATTGTTAAGTTTTTAAGTAGAAAAGCACTTTCTTGCATTCTTTCACAAATAGTTGTAAATGAAAATTGTGTAGTTGAAAAAATTGTATCGTCTGGCATGAAATGGACTTTTGTTCCTGTTCTATTGGTTGTACCTATTTTTTGAAGTGGTACTGCTGTATGTCCGCCATTTTCAAAACGTATATATTGTTCATATCCATCTCTTTTGATTATTACTTCCATCCATTTTGATAAAGCGTTTACTACTGAACCACCAACTCCGTGTAATCCTCCTGATACTTTATATCCTGAGGTTTCAAATTTACCACCAGCATGAAGTACTGTATATATTACTTCTGGTGTTGATTTTCCACTAGCATGAGTTCCAGTTGGAACACCTCTTCCTTGGTCTTCTACACTAATACTACCATCAGCATGAATTATAACTTTTATTTTACTTCCATATCCGTTTATTACTTCATCTATTGAATTGTCGACAATTTCCCATACTAAATGATGAAGTCCTCTTTTATCTGTTGACCCAATGTACATTCCTGGTCTTTTTCTTACAGCTTCTAATCCTTCTAATATTTTAATTGAGTTTTCATCATACTTTACCATGTTATCACCTTATATCATTCTATCAGAAAATAATATGTAAAGCAAATGAAAATGTCAAAAAACGTTAATATATAAAGAAAAAACCACTGTTTAAAGTGATTTTGTTATTTGGTTTATGTGAAATATTACATACAATACGAATATCCACCGCCATTGAAATAGCATTCACCACCGTTACCATAGACACTGTTTCCATATTCCATAGATGCACTTGCATTTATAGTACCATCACTACAATCAATAAAAGTATCATGGACGTTACACTCAGACTCACTAAATATACTTAATAAACTGGTTTTATTTGTTTCATATTCATTTGATACTAAACAATGTAATCCATTTTTTATAAAACACACATCTGCAGTTTCGGCTTTTCCGTCTACCACTTTATGTCTTAGGAAGAAATTTTTGTTTAGTGTTGTATAATCTGTTGTGGTTTCAACGCCTTCTAAACTGTCGCCTATTTTTATAGAATTATTATTAAATCTGTAAGTCATGTTATCTGTTGGTATTACTGTGCTGCTGCCCTCTTGTGCATAATCTAATGTTACTGTAAGTTCTGATTTTAGATTATCTGGTTGACTTGTTACATTATTATCATATTCTACTTTTACCGTTAAGACTTTACTATCTCCTGCATTTAAGGCATCTCCTTCTGTAAGTCCACTTGTAGTAAATTTAATTGCTGGATTATTTGTATCTGATACTGTTATCTTTTCTAATACTGCATTTAATGTTCCATTATTTGTTACTGTTATATCATATTCTAATGAATCCCCTGGACTAACTAAATTAGTATT
>CATOLW010000154.1 GCA_951800935.1 uncultured Clostridium sp. | reverse complement strand
TTAATTCCAAAATTATCATGAATAACCTTTGCAAGTGGCGCCAAACAATTCGTTGTACAAGATGCATTTGAAACAATATTCATACTAGAATCATATTCTGTATGATTAACCCCCATAACAAACATTGGTGCATCTTTGGAAGGCGCACTAATTACGACTTTTTTAGCACCTGCATCAATATGTGCTTGTGCTTTTTCAAGTGTTGTAAAAACACCTGAACATTCTAGTACAAAATCGACACCTAATTCTCCCCATGGAATATTATGTGGATCCATTTCATTAAAAACTTTTATATCTTTTCCATTTACTGTTAATACACCATCTTTTCCTTCTACTGTCCCCTCAAATTTTCCATGTACCGTATCATACTTTGTCATATAAGCCATATAATCTGCTGTTATAAATGGATCATTAATAGCAATTACTTCTACACCTTCTCTTTTTAAAGCTGCTTGGAATGATAAATTTCCAATTCTTCCAAATCCGTTAATTCCAATTTTTACTGACATAACATTTCCTCCTTCTTTCAAATGCTTAATTAAAACAATTAGCATCTATATTTTTATAGTATTACCCAATTTTCTTAGGTCAATTACATTCTATACCAAAAAAAATTACTTTGCAAGTATTTTTTTAGTTTTTTGGTATGTTTTGGGACAGGCACAAACTAACCATTCCTAAAAATATAACAAACAAAAACAATAGGATAAAAATAATTAATAAAATACCAATAAAAATTGCAACTAACAAAGTAAAAATTGACATAACATCAGTTTGGTTTTTTACAACAGGTTGAAATGTACTTCCCAAATTTTCTTCTTTTTTAGGTTCTTCTATCTTTTCTGTGATTTCTTCTGATTGTTTTACTATTGTTTGTGTTATCTTATCTTCTTCTTTTTCTAAAAGAGTGTTTTTATTACTCATCGTAATTCTCCTTGTAAATTAAGTAATCTAATTAATTATATCATATTTTGATGAAAAAAGTGTAAAAAACGAAAAAATTGTCAAAATAAAAATAAAAAAATTGCTTATACTATAATTATAAAACTTTGATTTAAGTTTTATGATAAAAATCTTAATGGATTTTATTTTAGGAGGATGTTATGTCTAGAAATAGTAAATTAATATCTGAAAATTTAAGAGAAGAAATAGCAAAAGAATTAGGTGTTTATGACCAAGTAAAACAAGACGGTGGAAGTTGGGCAAATGTATCATCAAAGCAATGTGGTAACATTGTAACAAAAGCAATTGAAATAGCCAATAGAAGCGTAGAGAATAAGTAGTTATTTCTTAACAAAAAGACCCATTCAAAATATTTATTTTGAATGGGTTTTTTAACTTATAATTTATTAATTTAAATATAAAGCAATTCGAAATCCATGATACACACTAGCACCATCATAATCTTCAGAATGTTCAGAAAGGTATCCTCCCATAGAGTAAGTTCCTCCTCGAGCATAATAAATAGGGAAAGGATCTCCTTCTCTTGAGGTAATTTCTGATGTCCATTCTGAAACATTTCCTTGTAAATCATAAATGTTTTTGACTCTTGTTTGATTAAATGTACCAGTTTTAATAGGTGCTTCAGGGCTATTAGAAAAATCATCAAAAAAGTAATGTCCCCAGCTTGGATCTATGCTAATTAATGAACTAGCTGGTTTTTCTTGTGTTTCATAAAGCCATCCAATGATTCGGTCCCAAGCAGCACCAGTAGGAAGAGAACTAGTTAGAGTAGAATTATAAGCTTTTGCTTTAGATAAAGCATTTGTTTGACTAATCCAATTGAAAACAAATTGATTTTTTTTCGTTACAAGGATTCCACTATTTTGAGTAGACGAATTTCGATTCGTAGTTGCAGAAGAATCTCCTGCTTCATACCTTCCAATATAGAAACCGCCATTTCTATTTACTTTATCTTTATAATCTTCGGTTTCCTGATATTTTTTCATCTCACTTCCATCCATAAAATCTGTTTCTTCCATATCTTCCAAATCTTTTAGAGTATCAATTGCATATAAACTATGAACATTTAAAAAATTCTTTTTTATTTCTCCACTTTCTATGGTTACTGTTAAACGATAAGGACCATTAATGGTAGGAGCTAAATTTGTATTGCTGTATTTTTTTCCAACGTTATTTTCTGTTAAAATATCATCTCCATAAGGATCAGTAACAACTAAGCTAGTAATGTTTTCTTGACTTGTTACATCTACTGTTATTTTTTGATCCTTGTCCACAGGAACCCATACAAATTGATTTCCCGTTAGATTGGCATCAACACCAGCATCTTTATCAGAAGCACTATCTGATATAACATATCCTTCTTCAATGGTGCCACCTACATGAACAAATCCTGAGGGAGGTGTAATATTTGTTACTTTAGTTCCTGCAATTGAAAATTCGTTAATTGCTAATTTTAAATTTCCAAGGATTGTTATTTCGCCATTGCTATCAAGAAGAAAAGAAGTGTTTTTATAACTGATTTTAAAACTAGTATTTTCTACTTCAACAGTAACATTTTTATCGGCATATGCCAATTCTTTTTGTAATGTTTCTGCTTTTTTATCACTATCCCAATCATTTAACAAAGCACTTGATTGTACAGAATTGTAAGCTAATTTAATTTCTTCTTTTAGTGTTTCTTCTTCTGTTCTTGTTTTAGCTAAGTTTGCTTTAGTTAGAATTCCATTTTTTCCTGTTAAAGTAGCAATACTTATTGCTGCTAAAATTAATAATACAATAATGGTAATTACCAATGCAATTAAAGTAATACCATTGTTTTTTTGTGTTTTTTTCATAAATTCCTCCTTTGTGTTCTTCTATAATAAGTATACTTTATATAGAATTATTTTACAAGACTTTACTAAAAATAAATAAAACTTGAAATGAATTGCGAAAATCTCAAGTTTTATTTGTCTTTATACAAAGTAAATTATTGCTTACTTAAATCAATTAATTTAGTTAATAATTCTTGATAAGAAACACCACTTGCTTCCATCAATTTTGGATACATACTAATATTTGTGAATCCTGGCAAGGTATTAATTTCATTAATATAAATTTGATTTGTTTTGTTTTCAACAAAAAAGTCAACTCGTGAAAGTCCTTTTCCATCAATGGACTTGAAGGCCTTAATGGCTTGTTTTCTAATTTCATTTGTTATTTCTTCTGACAAATTAGCAGGGATATCTGTTTTAGATGCTTCATTTTTATATTTAGCGTCATAACTATAAAATTCTTCTGCAGATTTTACTTCTCCAATACAAGACGCAATTACTTCTTCATTTCCTAATACAGCACATTCTACTTCTCTTCCAACAATACCTTCTTCCACTAAAATTTTAAGGTCAAACTCAGAAGCATATTCAATAGCATGTTTTAATTCTTCCTTATTTTTTGCTTTATTGATTCCTACACTAGAACCAGAATTAGAAGGCTTGATAAACATAGGGAAATTTAAATGATTTGTTATTTTTTCTATAATTTCATCTAAACTTACAATTTCTTCATTAAAAAGATTATCTACATAAATATAATTTTCTTGGTATTTTCTGATGTATTCGTATTTAGCTTGTTTTAATCCAGCTTTTTCAAAAACAATTTTTGTATAAACTTTATCCATTCCAACACTAGATGCTAAAACACCACAACCTACATAAGGTTTTTTTACTTATTCAAATAAGCCTTGTATGGTAATATCTTAGCCATATTACCCATGTAATACCGGAAATAAAATATCTAATTTTTGTAAATACTCTATCA
>CATOLW010000153.1 GCA_951800935.1 uncultured Clostridium sp. | reverse complement strand
TCCCAATCATATTCATTTATATTTTCCATATTATTTGTTGTGTCCTCAGTTTCTAAAGTACAGCCACAAAACATTACAGAACAAACGCATATCAATAGAACTATTCCTATTTTCTTCATCACAAACTACCTTTCATTAACTCATTTTTGTCAATATTTCACGGGGCTTTAATCGCATGATTGAAATTGAAGATATCCCTGCTGAAATGACAACAATTCCAATTCCCAAAATAAATAACATAACCATTTCTTCTGATTGAACTTGAATATCTAAATCTGGCATAGTTATATTTGTATTCGCTACATCATCACTTGTACCGTTTCTATTATCGTCAACCAATCCCTCGGTATCTTCTGATATTTCAATTTGCTCTGGTGCATTTTGTAAATAACTTCCTACTTGATCTGCAACAACAGTAGCAGGGAAGTAGGAAAGGAAAAACGCAATGACTGCAATAAGAAGTACCTCTGTAATATATTGACTGATAATTGATGTTTTCCTTATTCCGACAGAAAGCAAAATTCCCGTTTCGTGAATACGAGTTCTTGACCACATTGTTAAAATAAGAGAAAGAATAATAACACTTGCAATGAAAATAATAACTAAAAATGTGGATACAAGATTAGAAATTTGTTGTAATGAGCTTGTTGCATTATCATAGTTTTCATTATTTTCTATAATAGAAAAGCCTTTCCAATCAACCGTCTTTATGTCTTTTATGGTAGAAATAATTTTCTGCATACTTTGAGGGTCAGAAATAGAAACTGTCATTTCATTAAAACCTTGAATAGCTGGACTGTTTTCTAAAGCAATGAGTGTAGCTAAATCAGCAATCATTAAATTCTGAATTTTGTCATAAGAAGTAACTTGTTCATTGATACTTTCCGTTTCATTTTGCTGAAACAAACCGACAATTTCTAGGTCAATTCCTTTATCTGTTTTAAGAATATCGCCCACTTGTATTTGATTTTTTACAGCTAAATCTTTGCTTAATATCACTTTGCCTTTATCTTGTGGGGTAATATGCCTGCCCTCAACTAAATTTATCTGTTTAGAAGTAAAATGTTTATTTTCTTCGCTTTTCCAAACACCTAAAATCTTAGTCGTATTCCTAAATTCTTCTTCTATCGGTATGTTTCCCTTAAAGAAATCAATCGTAGAAAATGCTGTAAGTGTTTCTGTTATTGCACTACAATACTGTACGCCTTTTATTTTACTTATTTCTTCAATCAAGTCTGGAGTAATTTGCTGGGTAGAATACATAATTGTACTACCATCTACCGCTTCTACATTCAAATAAGGGTTAGCTTCCGAATAATCATATCCGATTGTAAATTCTCCCCCTAAACTTTTGCGTAAATTATCTTGTGCTAATGACGAAGCCTTATCAATAGCCAACGCACTTAAAACAAATACTGCAATAAGAAAAAGAATACAAAATAGCAAAAAACTTTTTCCTTTTTTTCTGGTGGTATATAGCCAGCCACGCTTTATACAATTCATAAAAATGCCTCCTAATTTCATAATATCTGTTGCAACAACTATAAAATAACATCTCAATATGGAAGCAATATGAAATTTCAGATAAAATCAAAAAAACCTCCCACAATGAGAGGTTTCTAAAAATACAATGTAAAACACATACCTTGTAAAGCGTTCATTTGCTTAAATGTATATGTCAGATTTAATGACTTTGCTATCATATCAACGATATATAAACCAAGACCATTTCCACCGTCTTTTCTATTTCTGGCAAAATCTGGACGGTAAAATGGTTCAAACAAATGCGGAATTATACTCTCTGGAATAGGTGTACATTCATTTTTAACCATAATTTTGTTTTTTTGCAAAACTACCGAAACACTATGTCCCAATTCCGTATAAGAAACAGCATTTGATAATACATTTGAGAGTAGTTTCTCCATGTGCTTTTTTGAAGTATTTACAAGGCAAGTATCTTGAACAGTTACTTGAAAATCAATTCCTTTTGACTGTGAAATTAGTTGGTATGGTTCACAAATTTTATTTAGAATTTCCGCTAAATTAAATTCTTCGGTTTTTTCACTTCCAGCTAAAAAGTCTAATCGGGAAGTATCTAAAATTTCTTTAATCATGTGAGAAAGTCTATCTGCGATTTCTTTACACTCCAACAAATAAACATCTTTATTTTTATATTTTCCAACTCCCAAAATCATATTTTCTAAAATCGCATTTAAAGCAGTTACGGGAGTTTTCAATTCATGTGAAGCAGAACGCAGAAAATCAACTTTTAATTGTTCGGCTTCATTACTCTTTATCTTTTCATCTTCTAAATTGTTAATAGTCGTGATTAGATTTTTATATAATGTATTTACATTTGTAGCCAAGACACCTATTTCATCAAATGAATAAACAGAACATGATACCTCTTTCTTTAATTTTGCCATTTTTTCCGTCGTATCAGAAATTTCTTTAATCGGAGTTGTAATTACTCTTGAAAATAAAAAAGAGCAAATGAAAGCGATTATTATGCTAAGTATAAAAGAGAACGGAAACGCCCGTAAAATTGCTTCAGAAACAAACCTCTCTGTATTTAGAGCATTTTCAATCATAATTCCATTTTCTGATATGCTGTTTATACTTGATAACATTTGCGGAGCAAAAGTATAAATCATTATATGTGCAATAATAATGATAAATAGCATTACAGAAAATGTATAAAGAAAAATTTTAGGGAATAATTTCAATTTTTTCATAATCATATAATTTCCTCATATTTGTAGCCTACACCCTTTACAGTAATAATATTATCTATATCAAGTTTTTTTCTTAGGTTCTTAATATAAGTATCAATTATTCTGTCTGCAATAGGATAGCCGTACCCCCATAAATCATCAATAATCTGATTTCTCGTCAGTACAAGCCCTTTATGCTCTACAAGCAATTTTAACAAATCAAATTCTTTTGGAGTAAGGTCTATTTTCTCGTTATCTTTTTTCTTTGCAGTATATCCAGCAAAATCTACCACAATATCATTTATCTGTAATTGTTTCATATCACAATTTTTCCCACTACGACGCAATAACGCTTTTACTCTTTTTTCAAGCAAAATCATAGAAAATGGTTTTGTAATATAGTCGTCTACTTCTGCGTCAAAACAAGAAACTTGCGTATGTTCATTTTCGATTGCAGTTAATACAAGAACGGGAATAGAGCTATTTTCTCGAATTTCTTTCAAAACACTAATACCGTCTTTTTTAGGTAGCATAATATCCAATATTACTAGGTCAACATTATTTTCTTGTAACGTAATTATTGCTTGCACTCCGTCAAAAGCAGATAGAGTGCTATGTCCGACCATTTTCATATATTCGCTGATTGCTTCATTTGTATCATAATCATCTTCAACTACTAATAAATTTGCCATATTCTCACCTCAACGTATATTATACAAAATGAATGTGGAATAAATATGAAATTTGTTCAGAAAATAAATTTAGAGCATTTCTGTTTATAAACAAATATTGTAAAAGCGTGCAAATCTGGCAAGAAATGCACGCTATATCTGTTTATCCTACAATCTTCCAGTTACTATCCTTATGTAGTACAAGCTCGTACTGTGATACCTGCGTCGCCTTTGTCTGATTATCAATGAATTTTACCGCTACCTTGACTTTCACATTATCCCCGTCCTTTGTAAAGATAGGGTTTACAAATTCAGAATAAAGGTAGTCCCTGCCGATAGGTTCAAGTACATTACCAGATACATAATAGGCAAGCTCTTTTTCTGTGGCTGTTGGGTAGATCTTAAAGAACT
>CATOLW010000152.1 GCA_951800935.1 uncultured Clostridium sp. | reverse complement strand
ATTATCACATAACATTTTTATTTCCTCCTTTTTATCTATTCATGATTTTTTTTGAGTTCGTCTTCAAAAACATCAAAAACACAATTAATCTAAATTTAATAGCATATTTTTTAATATTCTTGCTCTTACTTTGTCTTTTTCTGTTTTGTCTAGTTGCAAGACATTATCGCTAGTTGCTACTTTTAATAGTTTGGCTTCTTTGGGTTCTAAAATAGCATAAGTTAAAAAATCACTAATTAATATATCTACTTCATTTGAAGTTATTTCACTTCCTATATTATTTATAATATGCATCATGTAGTCTGATTTTGTGTTGCTTACTTTCTTTATTGTGATATGTCCTCCTCCACCTCTTCTACTTTCTACATAATATCCTTGTGATGGTTTAAATCTGGTAGCTATTACGTAGTTGATTTGTGATGGTACACAGTTGAATTGTTCTGCTAATTCATTTCTTTGTATTTCGATACTATCTTCTTCATCAAATAATTCTTTGATAAATTCTTCTATGATATCTGACATTCTCACTTTTCTTCATCTCCCTTCTTTTATTGGTAAATGCTCCTTATTTCTATTTTTGTCTTTGACTTTCTTTGACCTACAATATAATTATACTCTCTTACTTTATTTTTTCAAGACTATTTTTTGACCTTCTTTGACCTTTTCTTACATTCTCTTTCTATTTTTATTTTATTTTCTCACTTTTTCTTATTTTTTCGTGTTTTTTTGTTTATTTCTATCTTTTTCGAAAGTTATATTTTCTAACTTCTCTACCTTTTCTTTTTGCTCTGGTAAAGATACCCAAGCAAAGTAAGATGAAATAAACTCTCCATATTTTGTGGCATCTTCTCCTACTTCTGCTGTTGCCTCTTCTACTTGTTTTTCTTTTTCCTGTTTCTTATTTTTTTCCATAAAAAATGCACACTCCTTTTTATTGTTATGTGCATTTTTTTTGATTTTATTCCATTTTAAACTAATAAAATTCTTGTTGAATCTATTCTGGCTTATTTTCTATTAAATATGGATATCCACTATTTTTAATCCCTGTTGTATCTATCGTCCATTTATTCGTTCCATTTTCTTTTTGCAAATTGCTTAACAACGCATTCTTTGTTTCTTTATCTGTTCCAGATAAAGCTCCCCAATTCATATTTCCAAATAAATTTTTCCAATTTCCTTCACCCACTTTATCATATATTGTTTTCGTTGTATAGATATAATCATAGGTTAGATAGTTGGCACTTCCTATCCAACAGTCTATATCACTAGTACCTACTATCATCCCTATGCTATAACAGTTATATACATACTCATGTCCTTCTGCTGTTTCATAAGGAGTTACCGTTCCTATAATACCTCCAATTTTAGAGTTTCCTATTATTTTTCCTATATTATAGCAATTTTTTACAATTGTCTTTGTTGTTCCTCCGCAAATTCCTCCAACAGGAGTTTTTCCTGTTATATTTCCTGCATTAAAACATTCTTCTACTGTGCATATATTAGTATATCCTACGATTCCTCCTACACTATATTCATCTACACAATTTAAATCAGCATAACTAGAGCTTTGCTTTATTTCAGTACTATTTGTCGCATATCCCACAATTCCTCCTGCACTATTATAATTTGCTGTCGTTAAAGTTCCTTTGTTAACACATTTTGTTATTCTTCCGTGGATAGGCAAAACCAACTATTCCTCCTGTAGAACCTGCATTCCATTCTTCAACTTTTCCTTGTATATTCCCATTAACCTGATGATATCCAGTTGTTTCTATATTTCCACTGTTAGTGCATTTATTTACTTCTGATATTTTCGAATTTTCTATTGTTATTGTTTGACCTGTTATCCCTCCTGTCTGACATTTTCCTATTATTTCTCCTTCATTTATAGATTCTGTTACTACCGAACTTGACAAATTTCCTATAATTCCACCTGTTAACATACTGTTACTAGTTATATTTCCCTTATTAGTAGATTTTTCAACATTTCCTAGATAATAACATTCTCCTACAATTCCTCCTACACCATAAGCATTTTGGTCTAATGTAACATATAAATTAGCATGATTGACACAATTGCTAATGCTTCTTACTTTGTTTCCATCATCAAATCCTACAATTCCTCCTACACAAGAATAACCACTTGTGCAAGTAGCATAGTTCTCACAATTATCTATATTACTATTATAGGTATATCCAGCAATTCCCCCTACATTAGAAAAATCAGAAACATCCTCTTTTTGCCATTGATACGCTTTCTTTATATACCCTTTACTTGAAATAGTTACATTATTATTAATACAATTTGATACATACGATTCACTACTATTTCCTACAATACCTCCTACTTCATATCCGTGCTGATATTGATCCGTTTTCTAATGTTATATTACTAATTCTTGCATTTTCTATATAGCCAAATAATCCTTTTCCTGCTTCATCACTATCGATATAAATATGATCAATTTTATTTCCATCTCCATCAAATATTCCACTATATCTATGGCTATTATTTCCTATTGCTTTCCAGTTTCCTATTTTTGTTCCACATACCTTACTTAAATCAATTTCATTCATTAATTTAACATTGTTTGATATTTTTATGTTCCCATTATTCATTAACTCACTAAAATAATACAAATCATACTCACTATAAATAGCATTTGCCTTTTGCCCTTTATTACCTACATCCATGATTTCTGTAATAGCTAGTTCTGTCACTTTTACCATTTTGTTGTCTTCTATCGATTGGTTGTTCTGTGTTATTTTACAAGTTATTGTATAAGTTCCTAATTCTAAATCTGCTAAGTTGTCTAGTTTTTTACTATTAAACTCTGTCTGTTTAAAATTTAAATTTCCATTAACTATATATTCTACTATTTTGCTTCCACCTTTTCCCCATTTTATTTCAAATAAATCAGCAAAAGGTAAGTCTGTTTTTCTGATACAAGTTTCTGTATCAATGTTTTTTGCTACTACACTTAGCACTTCTCCTTCTGATTCTTTTGTGTCTGCTACATATCTAGTATCTAATTCTGTCACATTAAATATATATCCTTCTTTTGTTTCTAATATAATTGTATCTTCTTGACTTATCACTTCTCTATCTGTTTTTTTTACCCAATCGGCTTGTTTGTTCGAATTAAATTTGTCTTGTAGTTGATCTAAAGTTGCTGGAGTATAATCTTTATTATCTAGTCTTACTTCTTCTCTTATTAATTCTATTTTTTCATAGTACTTACTGATTTTTGTTGCTTTTTCTGCTTCTTTTGCTTTGGTTACTAGTCCATTTTCTCCTGTTAACAAAGCTATACTTATAGATGCTAAAATTAATAAAATAATAATCGTCCTAATATTCCGTTATGACTATTTTTTTAAATTTAGCCAACATTTTGTAATTTATTTTCATTTCCCATATTTAAAATATTGAATTTATAATATATTGTTATTTCTTTATTCTCTGATATTTCTATCTTATCTACTAAAGATACAAGCATTGTTCTTGTTATTTCTTTCATATTAACAAAATCGCTTACAAGTTTGTTAATGTCTATTGATGAATCTTCTTTTTGTTCTAGTTCTTGTAACTGCTTTATTCTTTCTTCTGCTTGTTTTCTATTTTCTATCTGTTTTGAATAAAGTCTTGTAAAATCTTCATCTTCAAATAGTCCGTTGTATTTATCTTCATATAACTTGTCTATTCGCTTGTTTATATCTTTAACTTTCTTTTCTAAAATAAGAATTTCATTTTTTACATTAAACCTATCTTTGATTATCTTGTCTTTTGATGTATTTGCTATTTTAGTGTATTTTTCTTC
>CATOLW010000151.1 GCA_951800935.1 uncultured Clostridium sp. | reverse complement strand
AAAGAGACATCAAAGTACAATACGAGTACCGTTGACATCTCTTAAATCCATTTATCATAAACTAAAATACAATAATGCAATATAATATAATTTTTTCAAAGTACTCAATATATATAACTCTTGCCGAGTAAATATAAATTTTTATTGATTATATTATACTACGATTTTGAGAAATGTCAAATATTTACAATTATATATTTTTCAAATATTCTTCTAACTCTGATAATTTAATCTTTTTAGTTAAATTTGAAATATACACGTCATTAGAATAATTAAAAACTAAAAAAGTAACATTCTTAATAATCACTCTGTGTGGTTCAATATATGTAAGATTGGTTCTCTCTAATTTTCTAATGCTACCATTGATAAAAATAGGAGTAACTTTAGAAAACTCACATATAAATTTAAGTCGTTGTTTTAAACATTCCTCAAACTCTAGTTTTTGCTTAACTATCTTCATTTCAAGCACCATCCTTTCTTGGATGATTTTAATATTGTTTTTAAGCAACAAAAAAATCAACCAGATTTTAATTTCTGATTGATTTCTGTATCAATTCTGTTCAATTTAGTTCGAACAGATACGTCGTTGGTGCGGATGAAGGGACTCGAACCCCCACGTCGTTGACACTGGTTCCTAAGACCAGCGCGTCTACCAGTTCCGCCACATCCGCATATAATTACGATATTTATATTAGCATATTTTCATTCCATTTGTCAAGTAATTTTATACAAAATATACAATTAATCCACCAACAATTGCTATCATAAATCCTAATATTTTCAATCCGCCCGCGTCGCTTCATTTTGATCCCCAAATCCAAAAAATCTTTTTGATAATAAACGTGCATCATAAATTAAAATAATTCCTAATAAAACTAATATTACTCCGATTAACTTGACAATTATTTGTAACATTTCAATCAACATCCTTTTTTCTTCTCCTTTTTTATCATACTATTTTCTACTTAAAAAGTCAAGAGAATCCCTTATTTGTCATAAGGGATTAAATCTCAATTCGATTTGTAAATTTATCTTTCACTAAGTCCTTTAATAGCACATTTTTTTCTTTTTCTAATCTTGGATCTTCTTGTAAAATCTTAATAGCAATTGCTTGCACTGATTTTAAAATTGGCATGTCTTCAAATAAATTAGCAATTTTAAATTCTGGTAAGCCATGTTGCATCGTCCCAAAGAAATCACCAGCACCTCTTAATTCTAAGTCTTTTTCTGATATAATAAAACCATCACCAGTAGCACACATTACTTTCATTCTTTCTTTCATGGTTTCACTTCTTCCTTCATACTTTAAGATACAATAAGATTGATAATCCCCTCTACCTACTCTTCCACGTAACTGATGTAACTGTGCTAGTCCAAATCTTTCCGCATTTTCAATAACCATTATATTACTATTTGGCACATCCACACCAACTTCAATTACAGTAGTAGATATTAAAATGTCAATTTGACCTAACTTAAATCTTTCCATAATTTCATCTTTTTGCTTTGTTCTCATTTTTCCATGGATGTATTCTACTTTATACTGTGGAAATATATCTTTTTGATAGGTTTCATATAAAGCTTCTACTGATTTTAAATCTAGTTCTTCATTTTCTTCGACCAATGGACAAACAATATAAGCTTGACGACCTTCTTTTATTTGTTGTTCGATAAATCCATTTACTCTTTTAGTCATTTTTTTATTAACAGTAAAGGTTTCTATTTTTTTACGATTTGGTGGTAATTCATCAATAATAGAAATATCCAAATCTCCATATAAGATTAAAGCCAATGTTCTTGGAATTGGTGTTGCTGTCATAACTAGTACATCTGGATTATTTCCTTTTCCTGCTATTTTGCTTCTTTGTTTAACACCAAATCTATGTTGTTCATCTGTTACTACTAATCCTAAATTTTTGAACACCACATTTTCTTCTAGCATTGCATGAGTTCCAATTAAAATATCAATTTCTCCATTGGCTAATCTTTCTAGTAATTGTTCCTTTTTCTTTTTAGAAATTCCTGAAATTAGTAATTCACATTTAAGTCCTAGTTCTTCTAAAATAGTTTGAAAATTCTCTAAATGTTGTGTGGCAAGAATAGCAGTTGGTGCCATAATGGCTGCTTGATATCCACTTTTTACTGCTTTATAAGCAGCACACATAGCAACAACTGTTTTTCCAGAGCCTACATCTCCTTGTAATAATCGATTCATAGGAGTATCTGCTTCCATATTATTGTCGATTTCTTCTAATACTCTTAATTGTGCTTTGGTTAGTTGAAATGGCAATTGATTGATAACATCTGACATTTTTGCATTTTTATCAAATTGAATTCCTTTTTCGTCATTTCTATAATTATTTTTTAATTGTAATAAAGCTAATTGCGTAGATAACAACTCTTCAAAAACAAATCTCTTTCTGGCTATCGCAAAATCTTTTAATTCATTAGGAAAGTGTATTTGCTTAGTTGCTTCATTAATTCTTTCTAAATTATATTCTTCTAATAAATAATTGGGTAAAGTTTCTTGTAATTTTCCTTCTACCTCTGCTAATCCATTTTCTATAATTCTTCTTATAACATTTTGAGATAATTGGTAGGTTAATGGATATAAAGGAATAATCTTTCCTGTATTAAAATTCTTGTTGTTTTCATCATATACTGGTGAAGTCATCGTAAATTTCCCAAAATTATTTGTTATCTTCCCATAGAATTTATACTTTTGACCTATTTCAAATTTGTTTTTTAGGTAGCTTTGATTAAACCATGTAATCGTACAACTCGCTGTTTCATCCCTAACTAAAAGTCTTTGCATGGTCTTTCCTCTTAGCCTAACTTCTGAAACTTTTCCACAAGCAATTACTTCAATTAAAACTTCCTCTCCATTTATACACTCCGCAATCGCCTTTGGTTTGCTTCTATCTTCATAAGTTCTTGGATAGTAGGTAATTAGATCCTTTAATATAAATATTCCCAATTTATTTAAAAGCTGTGCTCGATTTGGTCCTACCCCTTTAACATACTTTACCTCTTTACTTAAATCCATCTTTTCCTCCTAGCAGGGATTAGGGGACGTTCCTTAAAATCCCACTTTTAGGAATTTGGGAACAGTCCTTTATCTAACCTCTTTCTAATAAGTGTCCCTTTATCCTCAAAAAACAGGGATTTTAAGGAACGTCCCCTAATCCCCCTCTCCTAATTCCTGCTTTAAATCTTCAATAATTTGAAGTCTAATCCATCTGCGCTAACTAGTTTAAAGTCAATTCCATAATGCTTTCCTTCTACTGCTTCTTTTATGGAACTACTATGTAAGTGACCATAATAGCATCTTTTTATGTCATATCTTTTCATAACTTTTATAAATTCGCTCATTTCGTTGTTTAGTAAATTTGCCTTTATGATTGGTGGATAGTGAAGAAATATAATTATTTCTTTTTCTTGCTTTTCATTTAATTGATTCGCTTTTTCTAAAGATAATTCTAATCTAGCTACTTCTCTTTTTAATAGTTTTTTGTCTTCTCCTTCTTCATTTTGTCCCCATCCTCTTGTTCCTGCTATGATATAGTCTTCAAATTCATAAGCTGTATTATAGATAAAATCAATGGTTTCAAAATTGTTTTCTTTTAAAAAGTTTCGCATACTAGTTAGAGTTGTCCACCAATAATCATGGTTACCTTTTAGTATGAGTTTTTTTCCTGGTAATTTGTCTAAATAGCAAAAGTCTTGCTTGGTATCTTTTAAATAGGTTGACCACGAAAAATCACCTGGTATTACTACTAGGTCATTTTCTTTTACTTTTTCATTCCAATCTTTTTTTATTTTTTCTTCATGGCCTTTCCAATTCTCTCCAAAAATATCCATTGGCTTATTTTC
>CATOLW010000150.1 GCA_951800935.1 uncultured Clostridium sp. | reverse complement strand
AGAAAAATAAAAGACTATTTTAAGCATATATCACAAGATAAGCAAAAAGATTTAGCTTGTGAATTTATCATAGAACTCGGAGATATGGATTTTTGGAATTATAAAGATGACTATTACAAAAGGGGAATGTCACAGGTTTATAAAGAACAAGTGCAAGATTTAATAAGAATTGTACCAGAATTTAAAGTAGCAAATGCAGTAATTCATTTTGATGAAACATCTCCACATATGCACATTGTAGGAGTTCCAATAAAAGAAGATTATAAAAGAGGTATGAGAAAACAACCTGCCAAGTCAAAAGTCTTTACGAAAGAATCTCTACAAAAAATACAAGATGAAATGAGAATCTGTTGTATAAAATCTTATAATAAAGTCTATTGCGAAAATTCACTATTAAAACAAAAGAAAAAAGGTAGAAATCGAGACATAGATATTAAAGATATGGGAGATTATCGAGAAATAAAAAGGCAATTAGAGAAAAAAGAAAAAAGACTAAAGGAAGCAAATACTCAAACTAAACAACTTGATAATTCCAGCAAAGATATAAATACAATTTTAGATAGTTTAAAATCTACTTTGATGAATAAAAATAATATGGTTATTTCGAACGAGGATGTCCAGAAAATTAAAAATTATACAGAAGATGTAAAAGATATTACTAAAACTGTAAGAAGTGTAAATGACTTAAATATGGCAATTAAAGATTTTGAACATTCTGCTTTTGAAATAGAAAAAGAAAATCGTTCGCTTAAATATCAATTAGAACAAAAAGATGATGAAATCGGTAGTTTGAAAAAGGAATTATCTACTAAAGACAAGATTATAAGCAGATTACAAACTGAAAAGGAAAAACTAAAACAAGAATTGCAGAAATTCAAAGGCTTTTGGCATAGTATTATGAGCCATTTTCACAAAAGAATTTGCTATGACAAAGATAATAACTATAAAATTGTTAGTGATGACCTATATAAAAATGGCATATTTGATAGTAACGATAATGAAATTGCAAATAATATTGCTAGAATAGTAACTATACCTGATGAAAACAAGCAGAGCAAGAATAAAAAGAGAAATAATGATACTAGATTTTAAAAGGAGGAATTTTAGATATGGAAAATGAAAAAGTTAAATATTTAATTGATATGATAAATGATATGAATATTAAAGATAAGCTAAGATTGGCAATATGCATGAGCCAAAGCAAATGGACTGGTCTAATATATAATACTAAAGAAAATTATGATAAATTTGATAGTATGTTAAAAGACATAGATGAAGAATATAGAACTACACTTATAAATTTTGGAAAGTATAAACTTGTAATGTTTGCAATGGCTAAACTTATGGAAATGGAAACAACAGAACAAAATAAAATTGCTTTATATTTGTATAATAATATAAAAGCTATCTAATATACTTGTATATTTAAGGTATTGCAATGAAAATGATGAAAAACCTTGAAAAAACAATAAAAAAGTGATAGAATATTTATGTTAAATTCTTTTAATCCTGTTTTACAGGTTGACATATAGACATTTATTATAAAATAATTATTTTAAGGAGGAATTGTTTATGAGAGAATTACAACTAACAATTTTGACAAAAAAAGATTTAAAAAAACGGTATGGACGGTTAAAAAACACAAAAATGGCTCGTTTAACAGATGAAGCAGTTACAGCAGGATATTCAATAGGAATCTTGCACTATTTTGGTTTAGAACGAGATTCAGGTAGTGAATGGCTTAGAAATGCTGAAAATGCAGTTGCTACACGCTTTAAAGGACAGAGTTATAAAATAGGTGCATTTACCGATTTGTCCGAGGTTAATGAAGACAGATTATACTTTTCCTTTAAGACTAAAAAGTGTGTTCAAATTGCCCATAGCCTTTCAGGTTGTGATTCAGAGGGTTTTATATACAATTGTTAAAAGAAACCAAAAGGCAGACAGAAATTAAATCATAATTTCTGTCTGCTTTGCAATTAATTCTTAAACTTTTTTGTGAAATTTGTTATAATTTTATTGTATTTTATCAAAAATGTGATATACTTTAATAAATTGATTGATATTTGTATCAATCGTTATGAGAGCCAAAAAAGTTGTAGATAACTACGCCAACGGCACCAAGATGGAGTTGTACGAACTCCGATATGTTATATAGGCGGTTTTATAGTGAATATTCCGCTATAATCGTACAAAAAAGCTTAGTAGAAATACTAGGCTTTTAATTTTATATTTAATTTATTTTTTAGTTATAACTATTTCTATATTATGCACCTCAGCAATCTTATATAATGTATCTATATAATATCTGCTTCTACCCGCTTCGTAATCTTGTATTGTTCTTTCAGCTTTACCTATACTTTTACCGAACTCTTTTTGTGTTAATTCTGTCCATTCTCTGATAATACGAATAACATCTTTTGGCTCGTAATCACTCAAACATATTCTCAACTGCATTTCCTCCATTTTCTTTTACTTATATCATTGACATTCTAACAGTAACAATGTATAATTTGAGAGGAAACCACGTTGTGAACATGTGTAATAATTTTTAAGATAAAAGGAGGATAATTGCAATGTTTACAATGTATCGGGGAAATAGTAAAACTATATGGGAAATGACACCAGAAGAACGAAAAACAACTTTAATAGTAATGGGAATAATGATTTTAATAGTAGCTGTTATTGGAATATACTACTTTTTTAAAAATAGAAAAGAAAAAGACTAAATTGTTGTTTTTTATCGAAAATTATAATATACTTATACTAGATATAATAAAAATCAAATCATATAAAAAGGAGATAGTGAATATGATAAAAATTACTTTGAAAAATGCTCAATTATTAGAAAAAGCTAAAATTCTTATAGATAATAAAGTTGTTGATAAAGTGGGAATATATAAACCTACGATATTAGATGTAGAAAAAGGTAAACATACATTACAATTAAAAGGATTAAGTGGAAAAAGTATTCCAATAGAAATAGATGTGTCTGATACTACACTTGAATTTAATTATGATGTAGATTTAGGAAGAACTGCTAGAGAAGGATATTTTAAATTACTGTCATCTAATAATACCAATATAGAAACTAGTTCAAATACTACAAATAATAAACCAGATAATGAAAATTATATGTTTTGTAGTAAATGTGGTGCAAAAATAAATAATCAAAGTGAATTTTGTTCTAAATGTGGAAACAAAGTTGATACTATTTATCAAGAAGAACAAAGCCAAACTTCTAAAGTGGAAAATAATCAAACCAAAGAAACAAATACTGAAAAAACTAATTGGTTTGGAATTATAGGTAGTATTATATCAATAGTAATTACAGTAGTTGCATTCTGGAATATATATGGTGGAAATGGTGTTGACGGTGAGTATTGGTTTTCAGATGGATCAGGCTATGTAAAAATAAATAAAGATATTAATAGAATATACTTCTATGATGAATATAATAGTGCTAAAGGAACTACAAGTGTTAAATTTACAGACAATAAAACTTTTGTATATTCAGATGGGCTATTAGAATATACAGGAACAATTAATGGTAAAAAATTAACTGTTGAATGTGAAAATGATAAAATGGGTGGCTATGAAGCAACTAAAAAATAATGGTAAAAATTATAAAAAATAAACAATAAAATCGCCTACTAAACTTAATTAGTAGGTGATTTCTTTTTATATGTAAAATTTTCTTTTTTTAGTGCTTCTACTGTTCCATAAATGATTTTATAAATTTTTGATATGGTACAAGCTTCGCTTTGTGTTATATACATTTTATCACGAGAATTACCAATAATAGCACAAACTATCTCTTTAGCAACATCAGCTGAAGGTTGTGTAGAGCTATGTTGATGCTCGTTGATGATGCGAGGAGTGGTTTGAATA
>CATOLW010000149.1 GCA_951800935.1 uncultured Clostridium sp. | reverse complement strand
TATATCAAAAGAATTCAATTTGTAAAGAGTCTTTTTTTTCAAAATTATGAATGTTCGTTCAAATCTAGTTTTTTTACTTGACATTGATTTCGTTTAGGCATATACTAAACCCATAAAAAAACAAACAAAAAGGAGGCTATTCGAACATGGATAACTTAATAGAAATTAGATGGCATGGTAGAGGCGGTCAAGGAGCTAAAACAGCATCTTTGTTATTAGCTGATGCTGCTTTCAACACGGGAAAATACATTCAAGGTTTTCCAGAATATGGGCCAGAAAGAATGGGAGCACCAATTACAGCCTATAACCGTATTAGTAGTAATCCTATTACGGTTCATAGTAATATTTATGAACCTGATTATGTAGTAGTTGTAGATGATACTTTGTTAGAATGTGTTGATGTAACAGCAGGGTTAAAGCAAACAGGTGCTATTGTTATCAATACCACTAAATCTGCAGAACACTTAAAATCTGCTTTAAAAGGATATAGCGGTAATATTTATACCATCGATGCTAGAAAAATATCAGAAGAAGCATTAGGAAGATACTTTCCAAATACGCCTATGTTGGCAGCTATCGTAAAGGTAAGTGGTATCATGACAGATGAGGCTTTATTAGAAGATATGAAAGGATCATTTAAGCATAAATTTGCCAAAAAACCAGAAGTAATTGATGGCAATATGAAAGCTTTAGAATTAGCACTAAAGGAGGTAAAAAAGGTATGACAAAAATTAATAGTAATACTCCTATGGAGAAACTAACACCTGGTGGTGATATTTATACTTCTGGAAATGCAAAAGAATTTAAAACTGGTGATTGGAGAAGCATTCGTCCTGTTTTCTTAAGTGAAAAATGCAAACAATGTGGTCTTTGCTTTCCTGTTTGTCCAGAAGATGCTATTCCAGTAAATAAAGATACACAAAGAGAAAACTTTAATTATGATTATTGCAAAGGATGTGGCGTTTGTGCTAACGTTTGTCCTTTTGGTGCAATTGAAATGAAGGAGGAGGGATAAAATGAGTATAAGAGAAAGATTAAGTGGTAATGAAGCAGCAGCAACCGCTATGAAACAAATTAATCCAGATGTAGTAGCAGCCTTCCCTATTACCCCTTCAACTGAAATACCTCAATATTTTTCAACTTTCGTAGCAAATGGAACTGTTGATACTGAATTTGTTGCTGTTGAAAGTGAACACAGTGCTATGTCTGCCTGTATTGGGGCTCAAGCTGCAGGATCAAGAGCTATGACAGCCACTTCTGCAAATGGACTATCTTTAATGTGGGAAATGATTTACATTGCTTCTAGTTTAAGATTACCTATTGTTCTATCATTAGTAAATAGAGCCGTATCTGGACCATTAAACATTCATTGTGACCATTCAGATGCTATGGGAGTAAGAGACGCTGGTTGGATTATGCTATTTTCTGAAAATAATCAAGAAGCTTATGATAATACTCTAATGGCTCATAGGATTGCTGAACACAAGGATGTTATGCTACCTTTAATGGTATGTCAAGATGGATTTATTACTTCTCATGCAATTGAAAATATTGAATTAGTAGAAGATGATAAAGTAAAAGAATTTGTAGGAGAATATAAACCAGAACATTATTTATTAAATAAAGAAGAACCAATTGCAGTAGGACCATTAGACTTACAAGCTTATTTATTTGAACATAAAGCACAGCAAGCAGAAGCTATGAAAAACGCAAAACAGGTTATCTTAGACGTATCTAAAGATTTTGAAAAAATGACTGGTAGAAGTTATTCATTATTTGAAGAATACCAATTAGAAGATGCCGAAATTGCTATTGTTTGTATGAACTCAACAGCTGGAACAACAAAATTTGTTGTTGATAATTTAAGAGCAAAAGGAATCAAAGCTGGACTTCTAAAGGTACGTGTTTATAGACCTTTCCCAGTAGAAGAAATAGCAAAAGCTTTATCTCATGTAAAAGCAATTGCTATTCTAGATAGAGCAGATTCTCTAAATGCTGCAGGTGGTGCTTTATTCCAAGATGTAACCTCTGCTATGTATGTAAATAACATTCATGTACCAGCTGTAAACTATGTTTATGGTATTGGTGGTAGAGATACCAAAGCAGATGATATTGAATCTGTTTATCAAGATTTATTAGAAATTGTAAAAACCAATAGAATTGAAAATCCTTATCGTTACTTAGGATTAAGAAAGGAGGCAAAATAATGGCTTATAATGTAAAAGAAGTAGTAGCAAATAAACCTTCAAGATTTACCGCTGGTCACAGAATGTGTGCTGGTTGTGGAGCACCACCTATTGCAAGACACATCATGAGAGCCCTAAAGCCAGAAGACCATGCTGTTGTAGCTGGTGCTACTGGTTGTATGGAAGTTTCTACTTTTATTTATCCTTATACCGCTTGGACTGACTCTTTTATCCACACTGCTTTCGAGTGTGCAGGAGCTACTCTAGCTGGTGCAGAAGCTGCGTACCAATCTATGAAAAAGCAAGGAAAATTACCAGAAGGAGATACTAAATTCATTGCTTTTGGAGGAGACGGTGGAACTTATGACATAGGTCTACAAAGTTTATCAGGAGCTATGGAACGTGGGCATGACATGGTATATGTATGTTATGACAATGGTGCTTACATGAATACAGGAATCCAACGTTCTTCTGCAACACCAAAATTTGCTGACACCACAACATCTCCTGCTGGAAAAGTAATTCCTCGGAAAAATGCAATCTAGAAAAGACTTAGCCAAAATTATGGTAGGACATCATATCCCATATGTTGCACAAACTTTAGGATATATGAACTTCAAAGACTTATACGAAAAATCTGAAAAAGCCATTTACACCGAGGGACCTGCCTTCTTAAATGTAATGGCACCATGCCCTAGAGGTTGGGGATATCCAACAGACCAGTTAATGCAAATCAACAAACTAGCTGTTGAAACTTGCTACTGGCCACTATATGAAGTAATTGATGGAAAATACAAAATCAATTATAAGCCTGCCAAAAAATTACCAATCGAAGAATTCTTAAAGCCACAAAAAAGATTTAAACACATGTTTAAACCTGATAATGAATGGATGATTGAAGAATTCCAAAAAGAAGTAGATGCAAGATGGCAAGAGCTTTTAGATTTAGAAGAAATTACTAATAAAGAATAAGAAATAAAAAAGTTGCATTTGTTTTCATTTGCAACTTTTTTATCCTTAAATAATTATTAAAATTGAATTATATCATTAGCAATTCCTCCATAAAAATCACTTAAAACATATTCTCCGCGAAAGTATCTCATCATTTTTACCAACAAATTTCCCATTGCTATCTTCTAAAATTTTCCATTCAGGTTGTCCTGTGACATACTCTCCTATGACTTTTACTACTACTTCTCCTCCTTCCCATTTTCCCTCCTCAGCAACACGATTATAACTACACCATGGATTTCCTGTCACTCCATGAAATTTAGCAGTTAAAAACATATTCCATGTTGTACCTTTTTTCACTTCAAAAGAGCCACCATATACCGAATCTTCTGGAGTTAAACTAAAGAATATTTTTTCTTCTTTATCATTAGTTGAACTCTTATATAATTCTGAATATAAAATTTCATGGCTACCCTTTTTCGTTTTAAAACTAGTTTCTCCTGGTTGACCTTCTTCGTCTTTTACATACTCTTTATCTGTTAAAATATCCTTTATTATACTATCATTTAAATCTGCACTTTCTCCTTTTTCTAATTTGCTTGCTGTCCACTCTGCAATATCTAACTTGGCTTGTTCTTTGGCTTCCTCAATTTCTGTTTTTTCCTTTGCTGTATTTGCCTTAGTTAAAATCCCATTTTCTCCTGTTAAAGTTGCAATACTAATTGCTGCTAATATTAATAAGACAATAATGGTAATAACTAAAGCAATTAAAGTAATTCCTTTTT
>CATOLW010000148.1 GCA_951800935.1 uncultured Clostridium sp. | reverse complement strand
ATTCATTTTAACAGAAAATTCAAAACAACCATTTGAAATCCAAGCAGCTACGATTGAAATAGAAAATCTTTCTGATAGTAGTTATCCTCTTCAAAAGAAAAAACATTCTTTTGAATATTTAAGAACAATTTCACACTTACGTCCAAGAGCTAATACATTTAATGCTGTATTTCGTGTAAGAAGTGTTTTAGCTTATGCTATCCACAAGTTCTTCCAAGAAAGAGGATTTGTCTATGTCAATACTCCTATCCTTACTGGAAGTGATGCAGAAGGTGCTGGCGAAATGTTTAATGTCAATTCTTTTGATTTAAATGCAATTCCTAAAACAGAAGACGGAAACGTTGATTTTTCACAAGATTTTTTTGGAAAATCTACTCATCTAACAGTAAGTGGTCAATTAAATGCTGAAACCTTTGCACAAAGTTTTTGCAATGTCTATACTTTTGGACCTACTTTCCGTGCTGAAAATTCAAATACTGTTAAACATGCTGCTGAATTTTGGATGGTAGAGCCAGAAATTTGTTTTGCTGATTTAGCAGATGATATGGATTTAGCAGAAGATATGATTAAATACATTTTCCAATATGTAATTAATAACTGCCCTGAAGAAATGGAATTTTTCAATAAGTTTATCGATACTGGCCTATTGGAAAGATTAAATCATGTTATTACTTCTGATTTTGTTAGAATTTCCTATACAGACGCCATCCAAGAACTGGAAAAACATAATGATAAATTTGAATATAAAGTTTCTTGGGGTGTTGATTTACAAACAGAGCATGAAAGATATTTATGTGAAAACATTTTCAAAAAGCCTGTATTTGTAACTGATTATCCAAAAGATATTAAAGCTTTTTATATGAAACAAAATCCAGATGGAAAAACTGTTGCAGCAACTGATCTACTAGTTCCTGGTATTGGGGAAATTATTGGTGGTAGTCAAAGAGAAGAAGATTATAATAAATTATTAAACAGAATGAAAGAATTAGATATGCCACTCGATTCTTATGATTGGTATTTAGATTTAAGAAAATATGGCAGTTGTAATCATGCAGGATTTGGTCTAGGATTTGAAAGGGCTATTATGTACTTAACTGGTATGCAAAATATTCGTGATGTTATTCCTTTCCCTAGAACACCTAAAAATTGTGAATTTTAATAGAATACAAAAAGAGGAAAGCCATTTTTAGGGAAGTTAGTTCCCTAAAAATGGCTTAAATGTTACTTTTTAAACTCTTTAACGGCCGCTGCAAGAACACTCATATACAGCTTCATATCTTGTTCTCCTACTTCTTTGTTCGTTTTCGGATCTCTTAATACTTCATGTTTCAGAGTCCAATCAGGTTCTCCTTTTCTTACACGTTCCCGCGCTCTTTCTCGCGCTTTTTTTCTAATATCCTGCTCGTACATATTTCTTTCCCCTTTCCTTCTGGCGATATCTCACCTTTTCTTGAGTTCTTCCAATTTTGGTTGCTTATTGATTATAGCATATTTTACATAATTTTGCAATCAAAAAGGAACAATTAATGATTGTCCCTTTTTAACCTTTATCCATAATAACTATCTAACAAAATTTGTTTTAATTCAGATACTAACGGTAATCGTGGGTTAGCATTCGTACATTGGTCTTCAAAGGCTCTATCTGCTAACATATCCACTTTTGCTAAAAATTCTTGTTCTTCAATTCCTGCTTCTTGTAAAGAATTTGGAATATTTAAATGTTTATTTAGTTCTCTAATTTTAGCAATTAAACTATTAATTCCTTCTTCTTTGTTATCTGCTTTCAAACCAACCTTTTGGGCTAATTCATAATACTTTTCATCAGCAATGAAGTATTCATATTTTGGGAATGATACAAATTTAGTTGGTTTTGAGCTATTGTACTTAATAACATATGGTAAGATAATAGCATTGATTCTTCCATGTGGTAAGTGAAATTCTGCTCCAATTTTATGCGCTAAGGAATGATTAATTCCTAAGAAAGCATTGGTAAATGCCATTCCTGCTAACGTACTTGCATTGTGCATTTTTTCTCTAGCTAGTCGGTTATTTCCATCATCATAGGCTTGTTCTAAATATTTTAAAACAATCTCTACTGCTTTTTCCGCTAAACCATCTGTATAATCTGATGCCATGTTAGATACATACGCTTCAATGGCATGGGTTAGCACGTCCATTCCTGTATCTGCTGTAACAGATTTTGGTAAGCTCATCACTAAGTCTGGATCTACAATTGCTACATCTGGTGTTAACTCGTAATCTGCTAATGGATATTTTTTATTTTTTTCTTTGTCTGTAATTACTGCAAATGATGTTACTTCTGAACCAGTTCCTGATGTGGTCGGAATTGCAACCATTTTACATTTAGTTCCTAATTTTGGGAACTTATAGGTACGTTTTCTGATATCCATGAATTTTAATTTTAATCCTTCTACATCAGCATCTGGATGTTCATAGAATAACCACATTCCTTTGGCTGCATCGATTGGGCTTCCTCCTCCTACTGCAATAATAACATCTGGTTTGAAGTTTTTCATGGCTTCTACACCTTTTTTTACTGTTTCAAAAGATGGGTCTGATTCAACCCCCTCAAATATTTCAGAATGCACATATTGATGTCTTTTTCTTAAATGATATAAAATTTTATCTACATATCCTAGTTTCATCATTCCTTCATCGGTTACAATAAAGGCTCTTTCGATATCTGGCATTTTTTCTAAATACTGAATAGAACCAGCTTCGAAATAGATTTTTTCTGGAATTTTAAACCATTGCATATTAACTCTCCTTTTCGCAACTCTTTTAATATTAATTAAATTAACAGATGATACATTGGCTGTTGTTGAGTTTCCACCAAATGAGCCACACCCAAGTGTTAAAGATGGCATGTTGGTATTATATATATCACCAATTGCTCCGTGTGTAGATGGAGAATTTACAATAATTCTTCCTGCCTTCATTGTTTTTGAAAATTCTAAGGTAACTTGTTTGTCCTCTGCATGAATGACTGCTGAATGTCCAAGTCCTCCAAATTCTAATAATCTTTCTGATTTATCAATTCCTTCTTCTTCATTTTCTACAATATAATATGTTAAAACTGGACTTAGTTTTTCTTTTGAGAATGGATAATCTTGACCAATTCCTTCTTCATAAACTACTAAAACTTTAGTATCTTCTGGCACTTCAAATCCAGCTTCTTTAGCTATCATATATGGAGATTGACCTGGTACATGAGACTTTAGTTTATAACCATATTCTTCTGTTTTATCAAACATACTACCTGCTAATTTTTCTTTTTCTTCTGGATTTACAAAATAACAACCTGCTTGTCTCATTAATGTTTCAAATTCTTGATAAATCTCTCTGTCTACTAAAACAGCTTGTTCGGAAGCACATATCATTCCATTGTCAAATGCTTTAGATAACACTAAGTCATTAACTGATGTCTTTAATTTTGCACTTTTATGAATGTAACATGGTACATTTCCTGGGCCTACTCCTAAAGCTGGTTTTCCACAAGAATAAGCTGATTTTACCATTCCAGTTCCTCCTGTTGCTAAAATCAAATTAACATCAGGATGATTCATCAATAGTCTAGTTGCTACTACACTTGGTTCTTCGATCCATAAAATACAATTTTCTGGTGCTCCTGCTTTGATAGCAGCATCTCTTAAAATCTCTGCTGCTTTGCTACTACTTTTTTGAGCAGATGGGTGAAATCCAAATATAATAACATTTCTAGTTTTTGCTGCTATAATAGATTTAAACATTGTTGTTGACGTTGGATTAGTTACTGGGGTTACCCCTGCAATAATTCCAACTGGTTCTGCTATTTCTACATAGTCTTCTTCTTCATTTTCATTGATAATCCCAACTGTTTTTTCATATTTAATACTATGGTAGATATATTCTGTTGCAAACATATTCTTTGTTATTTTATCTTCATAAATTCCTCTACCT
>CATOLW010000147.1 GCA_951800935.1 uncultured Clostridium sp. | reverse complement strand
ATGAAAACGAAAATAATATTACAGTTGAATATGGAGAGCAGGACTTGAAACAAATTCTGCTACAAGCCATATTCAACTGTAATATTATTTTCGTTTTCATTTGTATTGATTTTATTTTCTTCACTACTCATACTCAATAAATATGTAGTAGTAGCTTGTTGTATACAATTTTTTGTTTTATTCTGCATTAAAATCGCTCCTTTTTATTTAGAGCGAATTGATTTTTTGTAAACTATCAGGTGCAATTCTAAACTCTATTAATTTATTTTTATCTATTTTTAATTTGCTCAAAACTGCTCCATAAACGCATTTTTACAATAAAGATGACTAATTTATTATTGGAGCAGTTTTAAGCCTTAAAATTTAATATATGCCGTAAGATGTTATTGCTCCGTTTTTATCATATATTGTATCCTCTAAATCACGAATAACATCTGTCATTTGTGCCTTTATCGCATATTTGTCATCTTCTTCTATTGGCATACTTTGAATTAGAGAAAGTGCGTATACTTTTAATTCTTCAACTGTTTTTAGTTCCTCTGCCATTATTTTCTCCCACCTTTCTTTTGGTTTTTATTATATTGTTCTTTTTTATTAAGTAGCTGTCTGTAATGACTGCCACATCTTTGTATTGCTCTTTGTTTATCTCCTAAAGGAACATAAACACCTATTTTTTTGAAATGTTTAATAATACATCTTGTGGCTATAACTCTATTAAATTTTCTAAATATTTTAGCTGATAACCCATAAGCTGTTGGCTCTTTTAATTTCATTAGCATATCATTTATAATAAAAGCATTGTCTTGTAGGAATTTGTAGTCATTGCATTTATATTTTCCTGTACTTTCTAAATATGCTTTAGTCATTTTGTATAGTTGTTCCTTTGTCAATAGTCCGTTTGGGCTTATTTGCTGTAATTCCATGTAATGCTTTGCCACTTCATCAGGTGTTACTTTCTTTGCTCGTGATGTTAATGCAGAATTTATCTCATCTGTAATCTGTTCAATACCTTTACATTTAACAGCCCATTTTAAATATTCTGCGACCTCCTTATCTTGTAATGACTTAATTTTGTATGGTCTTAATATATCCATTACTTTTCCTCCTTCTTTTAAATTATTATAATTTGCTTGATTATTTATCATTTTCTATTCCTCCTAATTTATTTATTACTTTTCGCCTTGCGTTTTTTAGTAATGGTCCTAATGTTTCGTTTATTAGAATTTCACTATCTAATTGTTTGTTGCCAGTTGTCTTGAATTTATTTAATTTTTTTAACATTTTCGGTCCTAGCTCACTATGTGCTTGAATTAATGCTCCATTTATTAATTTTTGTTTGTCTTTTTCTGTCATACCTATAAGCATTGGCTCTAAACTCATTTTTAATGCTTTTTTTACTATTTTATCTATTTCTTTTGGTGTAGCTTCTCTAAATTGTTTTTTCATTTTTTTTACCTACTTTCTTGTGCAAATAGCACTAATTTAATATAAAATATAGAGGCGAGGGAGCGTTTTTGCTCCCAACTGGTTATTCCTCAATTTCTTGCTCTTCTGTCTCTGGTTCTTCTGCACAGTCTGGATCAGGGTAGTCATCTGTGTCGTCTTCTATATCTGCAAATGCAGATGTATTAATACTTTGAACTGTACTTGTAGTATCAACTTCTCCTAATTTATTTACTGGACTTGCTGGTTTTGGAAAATAATTAGACGCCATGTAATATAATCCTGTTGTCCCTAATGGTTTAATTGAACAAGTATATGGATATTTAGTAGCAATTTCTAATTTGCTCAGACCCGTAACCATTCCCATGCGGTAGCATTTTACTAAATTAAAACTTGCTACATCTCTTGCTTTCGTTATAACAGGCATTAGTCCACCTTTTGCACTATACCACTCGCCGTTATAGTATCCAATTACTGATATAATGTCGCCTTTTTTTATTGTTTTATCAGGAAATGCCTTGACCTCTATTACTTCATTTCTATCAAATCTAAGGTATAATGTTGAAATATCCTTTGCTGTTTCTCCTCGTTCTATCTTCTCAACAGCTACTATACTCTCACTTAATTCATAATAATCATCATACTGCTTGGCAAGTAAAGTTACATCTCCACCTTTTGAGACTTCCTCTCTTAACAACTCTAAAACTTTGTCTGTTCCTTTTTTGTAAGACATTATACATTCCTCCTTCTTGCAAGTTATTAATACAAATTAGAATCTGTATATATAACTTGCCACTTTATATTTAATTTTCAATGTACTTTTTTGATTTTATCTATGAATAGATAAAATTTTGTGCTATAATCTAATTAGAAATAATTTCAAGTGCCAACTGAAAATTAAGTTTCTAATTAGTGAAGTAGTTACTGCTTCGCTATTTTTGTTACCACCTACCACCCTTATTTAATGATATTGAACATTTATAATCACACTTACCCTTTCATTTAGAGATTAATGTTGCCAATAAAACGCAAAAAACAGGAGAGTGTTAGAAAATAATTAAAACTTTTTTGTTCTAATTTATTTCTTAACACTCTCCTGCTTGTGTACTCAACATATATCTTGCTACTACTGCTCAATATGCTCCTGACCAGAAGTTAGTGGCACGTTTTATATCCACTAGCATTAATCTCATATTAAATTGTGATAATTATGCTACCATATTTTGAATTGCCTGTCAATACTTTTTTTGAATTTTTTTCAAAATATTTTTTAGCAAAACTTTCTATCTATTTTCTTCTTACTGTTATAAGGTTTTTAGGCTTTTTGTCCTTTTTCATAAGTTGAAATTTTATGTACTACTTGTTTTTCCACTTTTTCAAGCATTTGTGTTTTTGTAGTCAATAAAGTTTTACTGATACCTTCAACATTTAACTCTTTTGACATTTTTATAATTTCATCTAATGCACTTTTACAATTAACATATTTCTTGTAGTTAAATTTATTGATTTTTGTTCCTATGTTTTTGTGCGTTTGTTCTTCGTTGTTTTCATTTATTATAGTAGAAAATGTATTTATAACACTGTCAATAGTTGCAATTTCACTTGTTGCTGTTGTTGATTCTGCTTTTAAATTTACAAAATATTCATTTATAAATTTTATTTCTTCTAAAATATCCATTTTAAAATTCCTCCTTTTTATTTTTTTTTCTCTCTAGTCAGTATGCGTATTATACAAGCATTTTTGGAGCCTGTCAATATTATTTTTTGCAATATCTCTAAACCATTTGTGGCTGTAAGAAATTATTTTTAAAGTTTTTATAAAATACTACAAAAATATAACAGGTAGCCGAGCCATTGATGACCTGTCCATCTACTTGTTACCACCTGTTATGTTCTCTGTATCCCTTTATTTTTCTAGTTTTTCAACAACCCTGTTCGCTGCGTAAATGCCGTTTTTATTAAACAGCCTTTGCCATGCTCCTTGCGACCTTGCCCATTTGAACCCATGATGTTTTAAAATACCCCTGATGTCCTCGTTTGGCTTGTCATCAAAAAGTATTTGAATTCTATTAATTTCTTTGTTTTGAATTACCTTGCCACCTGTAAAAATGATGTCCTGAAAGTTCATCTCTTCTAGTTCTTTTAATTCCTTTATCCTGTCTTTTAATCTTCTTATATCTGCATTGATGTATGGTAGCTCATAGTATTCGTGTTCTCTTGCTTTTACTATTTCTTTTTGTTGCTCTAGTTCCTTTATGCGTTGCTCCAATTTCTCAATGGCTTTTGGGTCATCACTTGAAATTGCATTACTATTTTCTATATTATCAATTTTGTTTCTGTAATATTCTGCTTTTTCATCTTCTGCTACTGATTTTCTTATAGCATTATCCATTTTATTTATATCGTTTCTATGTCTCCTTGCTGAATAATGGTCTGTAAGTATAGGCTGTCCTAGTGGAATAATGCTTGATGTCTTTTCATAGGTTGAATAATGCTCCTTGCTTTTTTGTTCTGCCTT
>CATOLW010000146.1 GCA_951800935.1 uncultured Clostridium sp. | reverse complement strand
TTTCATCAGCTCCTTTGTTTTGAAATTATTTTATGGTATTTGTTGTATGTTTGTACCTCTTACTTTGCTGTTTTCATCAAAAGTTATTTGTAAGTCATAATATCTTGTTTGATATTCACCAACAAAAATTGACTTTTTTACTGTAATTCCTGCATTATATGTATAATGTTTTAATCCACCCACCTCTTTTTTAAACTTTGGCTCTCCTAATAAATCAATAACTTCTTCTTCTGATAATCCTATAAGAGTTTTATTATCATTGATTTCATTTCTTTCTATATACAAATTATTAGGATACAGAATTTTATCAAGTACAAATGATTGCACGAAAATCAAGACACACAATAATGCAAAAATAGCAACTATACTTTTTCCTATTATCTTTAAAATTTTTTTCATAAAACCCCCTATTCAATTTCAGTATTAAACATTGTATCTGATTTAATTTTCTCTAAATCATAGCTCGGTTGTCCGTTAATTCTTCCAGATTGTAATTTGCATACAGACTGTTCAGATTTCTGCTTCCGACCAGAGAAGGTCAGCTGTTCCCATTGTGGAGTATCTTTCCAAGCATTGTAGTATTCCATTATTTTACGATAGTGATTTCTTATTGTAGTAGTAGGATTTTCGGTTAAGTACTGGTGTAACTTTAACATACATTGTTTTACTAAATTCACATTCAATTCGCTATGGAATAATTTACTGTATTCTTTTTCAGTAAGTAATACAGTAGGGTATTCAGAGAGCCAAGCTCTTTTTATATTCTTACTTTTGATTTCAAACAACAAGCTCTTTACTGTTTTATTATCATTTCCTTTTATTCTTTTAGTTATAGCAACGGTTATATCTGTGTTTTCGTTTATCTCTTTAATATCTTTGCTTAAAATTTTATCATTGAAACGATTGAAAGTTTTGTAATAATCTTTCGTACACCCTAATTTATTTCGTAAATCATCTAAATCAAAAGTAATATAACCTTGTCCGAGATATGATTTCATCAGCTCATATAAGACTTGTGCGTGATTTGTACCAAGTTTCAGATATTCAGTTAATGAATATGATGTATAGCAAGTCGATAAAGCTCTTAAATATGGAATGATATTTTTATTCCATTTAGCTTCGATTTTCTGTGATTTAGGATAATATGCTAATTCTTCAAAGAAGGGCATTGACACTATACGCTCATCTATTTCATCATCTATCTGTGTTTTTTCATTCCAAGTAAGTACGCAGGTCTGATTGAAACTTTGTAATTCATCACCAATAGTTTTATATTGACTGCCACCGTTTCTCTTGCCGGCACGAAGCATATCAAGTAATTCGTTTCTGGTTAAGGAGAACTGCATATCAATTCTATCTTCTTCAAAATTACTCATTTTGTTAGCAATTAGAGCTGCTACAACTTGATTTTGTAGATAAGTACCGTTATTTGTCTTGTTTTGTATTATTTCATTGCTTTTTGTAATTAAATCATTATTCATTAGTAGGTTGCCCCTTTCCAAAGACTTTCGACCAAAAGCCTTTTTTCTTTGTGCTACCATCATCAATCATTTTGCTTTCAAGTGTACCAGCAAGCTCGTTATGTTCTCTGGCATTGATAGATTGTGCTTGTGATTTTATAGTTTCAGTTAAATCATCTATTTGCTTGTCCTTCACTTCCAACTGATTAAGCAATACAATTTTATCATTTTCAAGACTTTCTATCTGTTTTTTTAGCGTATCAATCAATACAGTTTGAAATGCTTGTGAACTGCTTTTTGATACTGTTTCAGACTGCTTGAAGTGTTCGGAAATGCGACTTTGTGCTGTTTCATCATATAATTTGGTTTGACCTTCTTGTACTGCTTCTTTGATATGGTTGCTATTTATGAACCTATAAACCTTTTGCTTATCAATATTAAGCTCATCAGCAATTTGTTTCATTGATTTATTCATATCGAATACACTCCATTCAAGGAACAAAATTCCTACATTTTTCGATTTCAATATATCGTAATATAAAACATTTGTCAATACCCCATAAAAATAATTTTATAGGTAATAAAAAATTGGGGTGGTATATTCGGCAAAATCGGGGTGGTATATTCGGCAAAATTGGGGTGGTATATTCGGCAAAATTGGGGTGGTATATTCGGCAAAATTGGGGTGGTACAACGCTTAAAACGACCTAACCAAGCCACTTTCCAGACTTCTTAAATCCTTTTTAAATCATATATAAATCCTTTTTTAAATCATACCCCCACTTACAGTAAAACCGTTTTCGTGAATTTTGCATTTGTCAAAACAAAGGAAAAACCGCCCAAATTATAGTGGCGGTTTTTATGTGTGCTTTTTCGTTGTTTTTTGTCGATTTTCGTTTGTTTCTGTTCTCACTACGCTCGAAATTCATTAATAAGAGTATTAAATTTCCATTTCGTAATCATCTTCTTTGTCTTGTTCTGGCTCTGATTTCTCATAATCATAGTTAAGGTTAGAGTTTGCAACATTGTTTCTAACCTTTATCTCATCAACTAACTGTATGATACAGTATTTTGCAAAGGCAATAAAATGCTCTATTTTCTCGATTAAGGTATTGCCCTTCTCGTTCTGGTATTTCTCTGTCAGCTCTTTTCTATTAATTCTTGCAACATCTTGTAAAACAACATTTGAACTATTAGCTTGACTTGGTAGCTTTTCAGCTTTTTGTAAATCTGTTTCAGCTCTCTCAAGGTCTTGTTTCCAACATTCAAGTTCGTTTTCAAGCTCTGCATCAGACCAATCAGAGAAATAATTTTGTTCTTGGTCTGTTACAGTTTCCTTTATAGGCTCTGTAAGGCTCTCAAATCCATTTTCAGCCGTTTTTTGGTTAATAGGGTATAATTCTTTAAAGTTGGCAAATTTTTCCCTTATATAGGCAGTTAAGACCACAGAAAAGGTTGATTTGCATTTAATATTGTTAATTAGGCAAAATTCTTCCTTTGGTTTTCTTATTTTATTTCCAAATTCGTATTTTCCTTCGATTGTGTCAAAATATTCATTCATTTCATCAACCAAAGAATGATAGTCGTCATAATTATCTTCTTTGGGATTGTTTTTTCCAATATGCTTATGAGCGAAGTGCCTTGAATTATCAAATTTTTCAAGTTTTAATGATTGATGAAGTACAAGGTCTTTTACTTCCAGAGCGAAGCGAAGTGTTTTAAAATATTCGTTTTTGTCCGAAAAATATCTTGTTTTGCCTTCTTGTATTACCGTTCCTTTCGGTACAACCTTTACTGCATCAGCTTTTTTACACTTCTTGCCCTTTTCATCATAGTAGTATGTTCTTTTTGCTACTTTCTGCTCTACTATCGAGGGCTCTGGCAATAATTCTCGTTCAGAGAAAATCAGATGTGCGTGTAAATTGTTTTCTTTTTTCTTGAAGTGTATAGCACAAGCACATTCAACACCGTAGGCTTCTTTAAACCATTCAGCAATAAATTCAGCAGTCCATTTACAGTCTTGGGGTAAAGCAATTATGAACTCACGAGCTTCACAACACTTCGATTGAATGTTTTTTACTACTTCTTGACCGTTTTCTTTTACAATGCGTTTATGCGATTGTGCTTTGTGTTGAGCTTGACTTTCTTTGGCGAGCTTGTTCCAGAAGTCATTATCGGCTGTACTGAAAAAGCTTTTTATATTCTCTTGTCTTTCTGGATTGCTGATATAATCAACCCTACCGACAACATTTGTCAGCTTTCTTGCTGATGAGTAACCTGCCATATTTTCTCGCCCCTTTCTACTTTACAAAATAAGCTCCGTATGATACTAAAAAAATCATAAACTTGGATATACGCAGTATATCATACTTTGCTACTTTTGTAAAGTAGCGAAAAATCACCCATAGAACATTTACTGCGTAAATGCACTATGGATTTTTCGTTCTCCGAAGGCTCTTGCAGAGAGCTATCAGAACACTCATTTTTTCATTGGCCCACTTTGTGTTGCCATTCAA
>CATOLW010000145.1 GCA_951800935.1 uncultured Clostridium sp. | reverse complement strand
TAATATATCCATAAAAAACACCTATTTTAAATAGGTGTTTTTTATTTTACTTTTTTATGCTCTTGGATGAGCTTTTTTATAAACATTTTTTAGTCCTTCGTCTTGAAATTGCATATATACTTGTGTAGAAGAAATATCAGAATGTCCAAGCATCGTTTGAATTGCTTTTAAATCTGCCCCATTTTGTAAAAGATGTGTTGCAAAAGAATGTCTTAAAACATGTGGTGTGATTTCTTTGCTTATATGAGCTTGTTCTTTATAGAATTTTATAATTTTCCAGAATCCTTGTCTTGTTAATCTACTACCATTTACATTAACAAATAAGGCTGGTTCTCCTTCTGTTTTGATTAAAATATCTCTTGCTTCTTCTACATATTCTCTTAATGCATTTAATGACATATTTCCTAAAGGTATATTGCGTTGTTTTCCATTATGATTACATGTTACATATCCTTCTTCTAAATTTACGTCTTCTATGTCTAAAGAAATAATTTCTGTTACTCTCATTCCTGTTGCATAAGCAAATTCAAGCATAGCTTTATCACGAATTCCTTTTAAGTCAATATCTTTTGGTTGGTCTAATAGTAATTCCACTTCTTTTGCTGTTAATACACTTGGAACTCTTTTTTCAATTTTTGGAGATTGAATATTGGCTGTTGGATCTACTTTTACTTTTCTATTTTTTAATACAAATTGATAAAATGAACGAATTGATGCAATTCCTCTTGATATACTAGATGCTTTTTTTCCTTCTTCTTGCATTTCTTTAATATAATCTTTAATATCGTCTTCTTTCACTTTGTTATAATGAAGCTCACATGCTTCTAAATATCTTTTAAATTGTTTTAAATCTCTTTTATAAGATTGTAATGTGTTTTCTGATAACTTTTTATCGTTTTCTAAAAATTCAAAAAAGCGCTTTAACTGTCTTTCCATTTATTTCCCCTACCTCTAATATATTATAAAATAATCTATTAACATAAACCATATATGTTATATCAAAAAAATTTAAAAATGTAAATAGATTTTTTGATTTTTTTTAATATTTTTAAAAATATTTTATCAATCCCTTTAAAATATTGGTTGATAAAAAGATTTCAACAACTGATGCTACCATTAAAATCAATAACATGATAAAAGAAAAAATCGTATGTCTTATTACTTCTATTTTTATATTTTCTTTGTTTCTATCTTTTATAATGGATTTATATAATTTAAATCCACTTACGGATAGTGCTAATATAGCTGGTATTAGTAAAATATTTTGTAACAAAAGTAAAATAAGCACAAACCATAACCCTTGTGGTAATCCCATAATCGTAATACAAACAGCAATTGTATATCCTAAGCAAAATCCTCGATATACTACTATACCAAAAACAACTGGTATTCCAATTACAGTCGTTCCAAAAAACCATAAAATAATGGCTAATATGATATTTTGTCCTATACTATTTTTTAATAATTCCATTTGATTTAAAGTTTCCATTTTTTTCATTTTGTCAATAAAACCATTAAAATATGTTGTAATTTCATTCTTTTGCTCCTCTTGTACATGGTTTACAAAAAGAACTCCTAAAAATATTCCTATTACAAACAATAATGCTACAATCGCATATTCTTTTTTATTGTTTTTAACATGTTCTTTAATAATTTCTAACAATTTTATTCGTTTGTTTTTCTTCATACATTTTCTCCTTATCTTTATACATAATGTGTATGCAATAAGGATTTTTTTAGAACTTCCTAAGCAATGATTTTGGAGACTTAAGAAAAAAAATCATGATTACGTTATTATTTAACCATGATTTTTTCCTTAAGTCCCCAACATAATTCATTATTTAAGCTTTTACTTTTCCGTAGTTGCCTCCTCCTCCTACATGGATTTGCATCTTTCCTTCTCGTGCATTTACAATGTGATTTGCTACTTTTTCTCCTACCACTGCTTCTATATCATCTTTTGATAATTTGTGTAAAATATTCATTTCTGTTTCAAAAGTATCTAATAATTTATCAATTGTTTTTCCACCCACTCCTGGAATAAATCCTAGTGGTACTTGATAGATATAAGGTGGTCTGTTTTGTGGACTTTTCATTTTTGCTTTGTCTTTGATTAATTCAATTCGGTCAAAAACACCAAATGTTACGTTTTTTCCTCCACATATTGGACAAATTTCAACTGGTTCTTTGGTTTCAATGGTTTCTTCACAATCATCACAATAGGTTCTATGGTATTTTCCCAGTTTAGGATCTAACCCATAATTAGCCACTACTTTTCTTCCCTCTTCGTTTTTTAATGCCATTACAATTTCTTTAAAAGAAATGTCTTCTACTTGCATTTTGTTATATTCTCTTGCAATTTTGGGCAAAGAATGTGCATCTGAATTGGTTACAAAAGTTCTGGTTTCCAATTCTGAAATCGTATCTGCTAAATAGGTATCTGAACTTAAGCCTAATTCAATTGCAAATATTTTATTAAATTTTTCTTTAAAGATATTTTCTAATCGGTCTGTACAATTCCCGTAATAACTTTTGTGTGGTGTAAATACATGAGCTGGAATTAAAATTCCATTGTATTTTTCGACAATGTCAATTAAATCATAACCAGATAAATCTGTTCTTTGTGTACTCAATGTAATATTTTTTAAATGATGACTTAGTTCATTTGAAAATGCTTTTATCTCTTTCAAATGTGGAAAAAAGCATACATTATGCGCACTTCCGCATTTTCCATTTCTTCCTTTTTCTGATGTTTCTACTTCACTTCCTAACAAAATACATACTTTTTCTTTATAAATAATTCCTCCATCTTTTAGCTCATAGGCATCTCCTGTTTTCAAAAAGTTCTCGATGTCTTCTATGACATAAGGAGAAGCACAATCAATAATTCCTACTACATTAATTCCTTTTCTATCTGCACATTCTTTGGCGATATTCGCAAAATTCAAGCTTTTTGCAGCTGTTATTTTAATTGGTTTTCCCTTTTCGCTTCTTCCTATGTGTACATGTAAATCTGCAAATATTTCGTACATTTTCTGTTCCCTCCTAAAAGATATTGCCAAAAAGGTAACTATCCCTTTTGGCAATCTGTCTATATTTTTATTTTACTTCACTTGTTTCTATTTTTGGGTCATCATGTATATGTGCCATAATTTTTTTGGTTGTTTCCTCACTAAATAGTGGTCGGTTTGTTCCTTCTACTTTGCTAAACATTTCTTTTGCTATTTCTTTATTTTGCTCAGCAATTAATTGGTCAATCTTAGGTTCAAATTCATATACAATTTTTTTGATGAATTTTGTTAGTTCGTCTGTTTCATTATAAATTTTTACTAATCTTCTTAATGCTGTCATATTTACCATATCGCTTATTTCTATTCTTTCTATGAAATTAACAAATTCTATAAATGTTTGTAAATATCGATTGTATTGGTCTTTTAAATTTCTATGTTCTAGTAATACTAATGCCTCATCTGGCTTAAATCCAATTCTTTCTGGTCGGTTTAATAACATACCACCAAATTGGTCTACTAACTCTAAAATATCGCTTTCTTTTTCTCTTGGGTTGCTGTTACTATATCGATTGATTTCTTCACACACTTTGCAAAATCTTTTTGCAAATCCAATTTCTCCTAAATAGTTAGCTCCTTCTTTTGCATAGGTACGAATTCTATTAATATCTTGTGCATTATCTACTTTTTTACAGTTGCATAGCAAACATGCGGTTAATACAAAATTTTTATCTACATCAATTTTAGCATAGTTTAAAAATAGTCTTGCGATTTCTAATTTAAACACAATTGATTTATCAAAAAATATTTTTGTCTTTTTTGATAAATAATAAGTTATTTCCATTTTGGCATCTAAATTTTCTTCTTCTAATATATAATCTGCAAAGGTATTCATTTGACTCCTCCCCATATTTTATTATACTGGAATCGACAAAATATTTCAATGCTTTTTCTTGATGTCATAAAATTGTA
>CATOLW010000144.1 GCA_951800935.1 uncultured Clostridium sp. | reverse complement strand
GAAAAACTCCTTTATACAATAGACATTCTGATGTTCGAAGTGAATTTGAAAGAGATTATACTAGAATTATTCATTCGAATAGTTATAGAAGATTGAAACATAAAACACAGGTATTTTTTTCCCCTGAAAATGACCATATTTGTACTAGAATTGAACATGTAACTCATGTTGAGTCCATTAGTTATTCTATTGCTAATTACTTAGGACTAAATACTGAATTAACAAAAGCTATTGCTGTTAGTCATGATTTAGGTCATAGTCCTTTTGGGCATAGTGGCGAAAAAATCTTATCCAGTCTTTCTAAAAATGATTTAGGTACTCCTTTTTGGCATGAAAAAAATGGTTTAGATCTAGTTGATTCTATAGAACTATTGGAAGATAGTGAAAAAAATAAGCAAAACTTAAATCTTACTTATGCTGTAAGAGATGGTATTATTTCTCATTGTGGTGAAATTGATGAAAATGGAATTAAACCTAGAGATGAATTTATTGATTTGTCTTCTTATATTCATCCAAATCAATTTGCTCCTTATACTTGGGAAGCTTGTGTTATTAAAGTTGCTGACAAAATTTCCTATATTGGTCGTGATATTCAAGATGCTATCACTCTTGGCATTTTAGATAATCATTTAAATGAACTTTCTGATTTGATAAGTGGTACTATGAAGAATAAAATGTTGAATAATTCTAATATTATTCATTATTTGGTTTATGATTTGTGTCAAAATTCCTCTCCTGAAAATGGTTTGTGCTTTTCTGATGAGGCTTTTCAATTGGTTAACAAAGTTAAAGCCTTTAATTATAAAAATATCTATTTTTCGGATAGAATCAAACCTTCTAATCGTTATTTTGAACTTGTTTTAACTGAAATTTATACAACTTTGAAGTCTTGCTTTGATGGCAAGGATGCTTTTTCTTCTGCTAAATCTTTGGAGAAATTTTATCCAAGTTTGTATAAGGATTTTTCTAGTTTTTTGTATAGTTTTTATGATTATCCTGATAGAGTGTCTTCGAAGTTTAAAAATCGTGTGTTATTTTTGCCTTCTTGTGAATCGGATTTTTGTCAGGCTATTTTGTTTTTTGTTTCTGGTATGACAGATAATTATGCAATGGAAGTTTATAATGAGATTGTTGGGTTTTAATTTTTATAACTACAGAAAAGTAGTCTTCATAATAATTACTAAAAATTTTCTTTTATTAAAAGGTAAAATTACACAAGTTGAAACAGTATGTTAATTATATTAATGACAAAAAATAAATGCCCAATAGGGCAAAAAGTTAATTAAATCTCCAACAAAGCATCCAGAAAATCAGACTAATCCAAAAAAGAAAATTCAGAATACCAATTTGAATAATAATTACGATTATTATAACAGTAATACAAATAGCAATTACTGAATAAAATATGCACTTCATAAATACTCCTTTATGAAAACAAGTTAACAAGTTACTAAAAAATTATAACATATTTTATATAGAACTACAAATATTATAACTATTAATCTTGGATAATAAAAGTTAAACAATATATGCTCTTCTTTTTAATTCATACACTATGTGTAAAAGTATAACTTATAGAACAGGTTTTGTTGCGATACCCAAAAGAATTTAAATACACTATATGTAAAAGTATAACAGATTATTGATGATGAGAACTTTTCCGAATATGTAAAATTTAAATACACTATATATAAAAGTATAACACTCTAAAAAAGTATTAGACGTATACAACTTAAGTAATTTAAATACACTATATGTAAAAGTATAACGGTTCTGGAACACCTTATATGATACACTTTTTCAAATTTAAATACACTATATGTAAAAGTATAACCTAATGTAATGAGTTTTGAAAAAGTAATAGATGTTTAATTTAAATACACTATATGTAAAAGTATAACAAAAAAAGAAAGTTTTGTTTTTTATAAAAGCTTTTAATTTAAATACACTATATGTAAAAGTATAACGATTTCAAATTTATATTTTAGAAGAATTATTGGAGAATTTAAATACACTATATGTAAAAGTATAACTGAGGGAAGACAGGGAAGGGGTAAGACAATTGCAAATTTAAATACACTATATGTAAAAGTATAACGCCAGTATTCAAATTAAGTTTTATTTGATTGTCTAAATTTAAATACACTATATGTAAAAGTATAACACTGAAAAAATAAACATTCTTCTCGAATATAATATCCTATTCTCCTTTATATTTCAAGTATTTTCTCAAATATTTTCCAAGTACATCATTTTTGAATCCAACTTTAGACCTCAATAATTTCAAGACTTTTCATCTTTACAAAATTACCAGTTGGAAAATTATAAAATTAAACTCTCTTGATTTTTCTCATTTGTTCCTATCGTTTCTTCTTCAAAAGAGGCTTGGTTTATCAATTTTATAATTGTTATAAAATCTTCTTTTTTATTTATTATTTTCTTTAATTTTGTTTTCAATTCAATCAAATTACTAGGCGTTATATGTCCTCTAAAAACAGAATTTTGATGATGTACCAAATATTGTTTGCAAATCTTAAACACTTTATTAACTCTTCTTTCTTCTATATCATAAAAAACAAAAACATAGTTATAATTATACTTTTCCTTCATCTCTTATCCTCCATATTGAAAGGGCTAAAGTTTTGTTTCTCTACAAAATCTTTTATTAATTTATATCCATCTAATTTAATTGCCTTTTTATAGGTTATTTTTCTATTCAATTTACTATGTAAAAAAGTTTGATTTATTCTATCCTCAAAAGCTTGTACAAATATTTTTCGTCCTTCTTCATTTAAAATACAATAATTCAATTCTTTTATAAAATGTTTCTCAACTGTAATTCTTTTATTATTTATACAATCAAATATTGTTTTATATACTATAATTGGTTTAAATACTTCTGACAAATCCAAACAAAGTGAAAATCGTCCTTCACTTGGTTCATGTAAAAAAGATATTTCTTGATTTAAATGTGTTTGATAAATTTGACTAATTGTTTTTGTGTATAGTAACGTATTTCCAAAAGATATCAAAGCATTTATTGGATTGTCTGGTGGTCTTTTTACTCTTTTATTCAAAATAAAATCTTTTGGTAAAAAATATTGAAATGTATGATAAAATTTTGCCCATATTGTTCCTTCTATATATAATATTTGATTAATATCTTTCGCTACTTCTAATAGTTTTGATACATCCTTTTTTAACCAATTTAAATATTCTTTTAGTTCCTTTTTTCCATGTCTATAATAATGGTATAATGTAGTGTGAATATTATTGGCAATTCCCTGTACAATAGCTTTTGCTATATTTTCTCGTTTTTCTAGATAAGCTTTTGCTTGCTTTACTGTTAATTCTCCACTTATTAAATATTCTTTGGGATAAAATGTTCCTGTGTAATACCCATAATAGTTAAAAAAGTGAATTGTTACTCCTGCTTTTCCAAACAAATCTAATAATTTTGTACTTATTGTTATCTCATTAAAGCAATATAGTTCTTTTATGTCTTTTATCGGAAGATAATTATTTCCTTTTTCATTTTTAAATTTGATAGAAAAATCTTGTCTATTCAAATCTCCTTTTGAGAAGATATATCTTGTTTCTTCTTTCATTTTCTCGCCTCCTATAAATTACAATATTCATTATAAGCACATTTCTTACATTTGTTTTCGCTTTGTTGTTTGATTGGTATTTCCATATTATATAGATTTTCTATCTCTTTTTTTAATTCTTCCATCTCGTTCTTTATTTGTTCATTATTTTCTATATAATGAATTTTTTTGTTTTGTTTATTTTTTTCAAATATTTCTATTTTTCCGTCTCTTTTTATTCCCTTTTGATTTAGTATATACATATAATATTTAACTTGCATAATTGTTGCTTGTAAATCTGCATCTGATTTTTTGTATTCTATAATATATCTATTAGTTATTTTATCTGTTTTAATATTGTCTATTGCTATCTCTGAATTTTCAGAATTATTTTTATTTTCATGTAATACTCTG
>CATOLW010000143.1 GCA_951800935.1 uncultured Clostridium sp. | reverse complement strand
CAAAAAGTTAGAGCAGTTCTCAAAAGCAAAGGCGAATCTGGAATTTCACTTGCTAATAATGTGCCTTATGGTTATAAAAAAGACGAAACAGATAAAACAAAATGGATTGTAGATGAAACATCAGCAGAAGTTGTAAAAGAAATATATAACTTATTTATTCAAGGACATGGAACTTTTGAAATTGCAAAAATACTTACAAAGCGAAATATTATGACACCAGCAGAATATTTTATAAGTATCGGAAGAAAGTTCCCTACTAGATTACAAGAATTTAAGCATCAGTGGAATCCTACAACAGTAGCAAGTATTTTAGATAGACAAGAATATATTGGAGATACAGTTAATTTTAAATACACCATTCGTTCCTACAAAGATAAAACTAAAGTTCCTATTCCAAAAGAAGATTGTCAAATATTTAAAAATACTCATGAGCCAATTATTGATGAATATACTTGGAATATTGCAAAGCAATTAAGAAATAACAGAAAAAAGCCTACAAGGTCAGGCAAGAAAAGTATTTTTTCAGGATTGCTATTCTGTAATGATTGTGGCAAAAAAATGTATTTTCAATCACCTGTTACTGACCTAAACGCAAAAGACCATTACAGATGTTCAAGTTATAAGAAAAATATTGCTTTATGTACTTCACACTGGATTACAGACGAAGTGTTGCAAGTTCTTGTTTTAGAAAATATACAAAAAGTAGTTTCTTATATGAAAAACTATGAAGATTTATTTATAAAAGAACAATTGCAAAAATCTTCACAAGATGAGCTAAAACAAATCTCTAAAAACAAGAAAGAACTAGAAAGAGCAAAGAACAGAGTAATTGAAATTGATACTTTGTTTCAGCATATTTACGAAGATAATATATCTGGAAAGCTAACAGATGAAAGATTTAGAAACTTATCTTTTAACTATGATAAGGAACAAAAAGAACTAAAAACAAAGATAGACCAATTGTCAAAGGAAATAGACAATACTGAAAAGAAAACAACTGATTTAACCCAGTTTATATCTAATGTTAAGAAATATACTGAAATAACGGAACTAACACCAGAAATTTTAAATGAGTTAATAGAAAAAATATTAGTTCATCAAACAGAAAAGATAAATGGTAAAAAAGTTCAAGAAATAGATATATATTATAGAGGTGTTGGTATCATTTCTTTTCCAGTTAGTCTTGAAGATATGACAATGGTAATTGAAAAAATGATAAATAAAAGAATATCAGCTTAATTATTAGAATTTAAGCTGTATCTATGGGGAGAATTATTTAGTGTACTTAACTAAATCGTTCTCCCCTATGAGTTTCGTCATTCTAACAAAACTCAGGGAGCTCTGCGAGGCAAATATATCTTAATACATACTGAAGAGGTATATTTTCACAAACAAAAAAATCAACCATTTTACTGATTGATTTTCATATACACCTGTTCTATTATAAAAAGTTCGAACAGAAACGCCGTTGGAGCGGGTAGCGGGAATCGAACCCGCGCTATCAGGTCGGAAGCATGACATTCTACCACTAAATTATACCCGCATATTTAATTTCGACTCTTTTAATGGCTACCTTGTGCCTGTCTCACTTTAGCCATAACTCATTTTGGTGGAGATGAGGAGAGTCGAACTCCTGTCCATAATACTTTCCAAATAGATTTCTACAAGTTTAGTTTATCTTTTTAATTCATTTTGTTTTCACCGATAAACAGGTTAAAACAAAACATAGCTTTTTAAAATACCCACTACTTTAAAAGCAAAAGTAGCTTTGTTTCCCACTTGTTTATGACACTTTGCTAGAACTTGTGGGCAATTCTAGTAAAGTGTAGCCGCTCTTAGGCAGCTAATGCTAATTCGTTATTATCAGCGTTTATATTTAAATTTCCCGTTTTTTTAAGTGGCCAACGAGAATCCACTACTTGCTATCTATCCTTCTGGTAATATGTCGAAACCATTACATCCCCATGTACTTATTTATTATACTATATTTATTTTAATTTATCAATATTTTGTTTTTAAAATCATATACTATTTTTAGGTGATTATTATGAGTATTGTTTCTACTAATGTTCCTTATCATTCTGATTTGCTCAGACAAAATTTGAGTTTATTACTACGAACTTATCCTTTTCTAAATGTTCAAACTGTTGGTAATAGTGTTTTAGGAAAGCCTATTTATGTGATTAAATTAGGTCGTGGTCCTAAAAAAGTATTTTATTCTGCTTCTATTCATGCCAATGAATGGATTACAAGTCCTATCTTAATGAAATTTATAGAAGATTACTGTATTTCTTATGTTAGACGCACTAACCTTTATGGCTATTCCATTCGTAATCTTTTTAATTCTACTTCTATTTATCTTATGCCAATGGTAAACCCAGATGGTGTAGATTTAGTAACTCGGAAACATCGCAGTAGCTTCTTCTAGCTATCAAAAGGCTTTACATATCGCTAGTCAATTTTCTAGTGTTCCTTTTCCAGATGGTTGGAAAGCAAATCTAAATGGTGTGGATTTAAAAAACTACCAACCATTCTATTAAAGTCTTGTAAGCACTAGTTTACAAGACTTTACCTGTTTTTTATTTACCCTTTGTACTCTCCACCATTTATATGCATTACTTGACCTGTAACATAGGATGAATCATCACTTGCTAAATATATAAATAGTGGTGCTATTTCATAAGGATGACCGGCTCTTCCCATTGGTGCATCTGATCCAAGTGTTGGTATTTTTTCTGCTTCCCAACATGCTGGTTGTAATGGAGTCCAAAATACGCCAGGTGAGACTGCATTTACTCTTATATTTTTATCTGCTAAATTGGTCGCAAGTGACCTTGTAAAACCTACAATTGCTCCTTTACTTGTTACATAATCTATTAGTTCTGGTTCTCCTTTAAATGTTGTAATTGATGTTACATTTATAATACTTGCTCCTGATTTCATGTGTTTTAATGCTCTTTTTGTTAAATAAAACATAGAATATATATTGGTTTTCATAGTTAAATCGAATTGTTCATCTGTAATATCTAACAAACTTTTTTGTTGATATTGTACTCCTGCATTATTTACCAATATATCAATTTTTCCAAATGTTTTAATTGTTTCTTCTACAATTTTATCACAAAACTTAGTGTCTTTTATATCTCCTGCCAGTAATAAACATCTACCGCCCATTCTTTCAATGAATTCTTTTGTTTCTTCTGCATCTTTATGTTCATCATAATATACAATAACCACCGTTGCTCCTTCTTTTACAAATCCAACTGCTGTGGCTCTTCCAATTCCTGAATCTCCTCCTGTTATGATTGCAACTTTATTATATAGTTTTCCAGCTGGCCTGTAATATGGATTATTAAATATAGGTCTTGGTGTCATTAAGTATTCCATTCCTGGTTGTTTATCTTGATGTTGTGGTGGAAACTCTATTCTATAGTCTTTACATATTCTACCATACCCTTGATGGTCTATGTATTTTAGGCCATAATCATCCTGTCCATTATTGTTTGAAGTATAATAATCATAATTCATCTTTCTTCACCTCTACTATCTATATTCTAAATAGCAATTGGGTGTGCATGTCAAAAATTTCTCTAACTTATCTTTAAAGATTTCTCACTAATTAATTCTTCAATTTTGATAAATTCATCTAGATTTTCATTAATAGAATTTAGTTTTGAAAAGTTAAAATATATATACACATTTTTATCTTTATCAATCTCAATTTTATTGATTAGTCTGTATAAATAAATTTTATCTATCTGCTCTAATTTCAAAAAATTTTCTATTAATTCATCCAGTTCTTTTTCTTCTTTTGTTTTGTTCTTATTATTTACTTTTTCTTCTGTTCCAATTAGTTTTTGTTCTAATTCTTCCTTTTGTTTCATTAGATTTGTTCTGTCAAATATAAATTTCTGTGATACTCTAATGTAATCTTCTTCAAGAATGATGCCTTGCAATTTATCCATATACATTTTATCTAAATTGTTATTTATCTCAAATATAGCTTTATCGATTTGCTCTACTTTTTTTCTATATCCTTC
>CATOLW010000142.1 GCA_951800935.1 uncultured Clostridium sp. | reverse complement strand
TTTTTTCTTGTGTTTCCTTAATTTGAACATATTAGTATATCTCCTAACATCTCTCTTTTTCATGCTAACTCTACAATTGTTTTTTATCGAAATAACTAAAAATGTTCCTAGTATAATATTTCCTCCAACAATTCTATTAAAATCTTCTGCATTAGCATTTTTATTGGCAATAAGTATAGTATCTTTGCTTAATTTTAATCTAAAAAGATTCTCTCCAATAAATGCTTTAATAAATTTCAAATTTGCTGGTATTTTGACCACTTGTACCTCTTGATTTGGTATTACTAATAAAACTTTAATTCTCATATGTGTTTCATCCTTTCATTTTAAATATAAGAAAAAGACAGATATTTCTGCCTTTTCTACTTATGCAGCTTTTTGAATATTTGCCACATTATTTTTGTGTATATTCATTGTTCTAAATCCTGTTATCATAGGTTTAATAATAGTACAATCATTGCTGTTAGCATCTGCAATTGTTAGGTAATGACCTTTTGCTACTTGTGATACGATAACTTGCGTATCTTTTGAGTATTCCTCAACAAAATTATAGTCGGCACAACTCTCATAGTCATCAATAAATAAAGGTAAGTTTACTCGGCTAATTTTATTGAACATATTAGCAAATTCAATAGCAGTTGCAATAGTCTCTGACCTAGATAAATCAGCTAATGGAGAACCTTTATATGTAATTACAAAATCCTCTTTTATTTCTCCAGTAGTTTTTAGAACAGAGTAAAACTTAATATTAACATCTTTTAAGTATTGTTTAGCAAGTTTCATTTTCTCCTCAATATACGATATATATAACTTTTGTACTATCTGTTTTGCTTCTTTTGTATTATCTATTAGTTGATTATGAGATAGTATTTGACTACTAAATTTTTGAATATCTAATTTTGCATTTTTAATATTAGTTTCTTTTATTCTAATTTCGTTATTGAATTTTTCTATTTCTAGTTGTTCATTTTCTAGCTTTTTGATTTTATCTTCTATAACTGCAATTTGTTTGCTTTTGTCAATTGTTGTTTCTCCTTCTAGTGCATGATATTTACATTTTTCTACCATTAATTTAGAACTTAAATCTTTCTTTTGAGTATCTAATAAATTCTTTCTATTGTAGTCAGCTGTTAAACTTTTTTTCATATTCTCAATTGTTTTGATTTTGCTAGTATCTTGAATATGTTGCCCACAAGTAGGACAATCACAAACAGTTCCATTTTTTATTGATAAATACTTTTTCTTTCCTTCTGTCATACGCTTTTCAAGCTCTGAAATTTCAGTTTCCTTATTAAGTATATCTTGTTCTAACCTATCAACCATTTGCTTTTGTTTTTCCTTATTTACAATATTTTGATTAGTATTCAAAAAAGCAAGTTCTTGTCTCGCTAATGATAATTCAACATCTTTTTCAAACTTACTATGTGTTGGTAGTTTTTCATTTACGATATTTTGTGCATATTCTATTTTTCCATTTAATGAAGTAATTGCTTGTTCTGATGCTTTTATATTTTGATTTAATTCGTAAATATATGTAGGAATATCTCTAGGTACACCTTCTAAAATTGCTTGTTCCTCTGTACTTAAATTGTTGTAAGCAATATCCATAAAAATATTAGGCATATTAAGATTTATAAAATCTTCTTTTTCCTTTGATGTAAGCATTTGATAATATTTAGTGTCTTTTAGAGTTTTTATATTTTCACATATAGCATCTTTGATTTCTTTATCTGATAGTTCTGTAAATTCTTTTCCTGTAATGGATTGCAGTTTGTGTTCATTATAGATAAGTTCCAATTCTTCAATACTTAATGAAGTGTATATCTCTCTAGTAGATACATAAAAGTATTTTTCAATTAACTCATTTTGTTGCTTTTCATTTAATCTGTCAAATATTGTTTTAGGTTTAATGTCTGATAAGTATTTGTCAACTAATTCTTTCTGTTCACCAGGTCTCTTATTTAAAAAATAAAAAGGATTCAAAATAGATAATAATAACTTTTTATCTTTGAAAAAACTTATTAAGTCAGTTTGTGTTATTATTTTCCCATCTAGTGATAAAAAATTCTTTTTATTATCAAATCTGTGTTTACTACGAATAAGTATGTGCTTACAATTTTGATTATCAGTAAAATGTAGTTCTATATACGAAGAATCGCATTTTTTATTGATAAGACAAGCCTTCTCATCACCTGACATATTTGTACCTAAAATAACATTAATAATTGCAAATAATATATTACTTTTACCTGATCGGTTTTTTCCACTTATTTTAGTTATATCGTATAAGTCTGTTTCAAATACTTTTTTGTACTTTCTAAAGCCGAATTGTTTTAATATAATTAAATTTCATTTTCTTTTATTTCCTTTCCTTCTAGTATAGGCTTTTGTAAATATCTAGGCGAAAGCCAATCATCTTTCCCATCTTCGAATCGAACATGATAGTCGAGAAAATAGGGATCTCGTTCTAATACTATTGCTAATTGATTATCATAATATTTACCATTATTTTTGCCTAAACCATTTACAATAACCTGACTACCATCTCTAAATCCATTGTGCATTGTAAATTCTCCTTTTTTTATTTTTTTGAGCATTGACTTTTATATTTTAATTCGTTATAATATATACAAATTAAAGCCAATGGCTTTGTGAATAATTAGTAGTATAAGAGTTCCTTTCTTATGCTGCTATATTTTTTTCCATTTTTTCAATAAAGTTTAAATCTATTGCAAATTTTCTACCTTCTATTTCTTTAATTTCTGTAAATTGTACTATTGTACCTAATTCACAGTTTTGTAGTTCGCTTACATATTCAGGTTTTACTATAATATTGTGTGGTTTATCTTGCGTATCGTAGAATTTTCCAATTGTATAGTCCTTTGTTCCTAATTTAGTTTGTATTTTTTCACTAGATAAAGACTCAAATACATAGTAATTATTGTAATTGTCAGCATTTTGTTCTTTTTCAGTTGTAGATTCTTTTGGTTTTTCTTCAGTTTTTTTAGTTTTACTCTTTGTTTGTTTTTTAGATTTTGTTGTTTCCTTTTTTTCTGTTATATTAACAGTGTTATCTTGTGTTTGTTTAGAATCTTCTTTTGATTTAGTATTTTCAACATTTTTAGTTTCTACATTATTTTTTTGAGTAGCAATAGGTTTTGAAACTGTATTTTGTTGCTCTTTTTCTACATTGTTATTCACATTTTGAGTTTCTTTTGTGGATAAATCTTTTTGTACTTGATTAGTTTGTGGAATTTGAGAATTAGAAATAAAATCTTCTTTTTTTACGATATCTAAAACATAATTATTGAATTTATTTCCTAAGAAATTTATTTGTTCTTTTCGTGTTAAAAACAAAGTAAATAAGTTATTTAATGAATTACCCTGTAATTGTTGTAATTGTAAATAGGCATCAATATTGTCTATTGATTGCTGACCTGTAATTCTCATAAGCCATATTCGATCCATTGAAATCTCTGGAATAAAAAATTTTAGCCAAGCAATACGATTACATGCTGCTTTTCCATTATCATCTTTTTGCAAATAACTACAACTAGAATTACATGGGGTTGGCTTCCATAAGTTTTTTTCCTTTATTCGTCCAGTATCTTCGCCGTCCATACAATAACAAGCTGCACCTCCTTGATTATATCTAACTCTTTTTATAGTAAATGTATCTTTGTCTAGTAGTTGTATATCTAAAGTTGTCTTTCCTTTAATTAGTTCATTAAACTTGTCTAAATATTGTTGCATATTACTTTCTTGAATTTTTGCTATGAAATATCCATAGTCTTTAACTCTTTTTTTACCATTAACCAAAATTTGCTCTCCGGTGTTGAACTCTACCGAATAACTGGTAATTGTAACTTTCTTGTTTCTTTCATTTTTATTTTTCCTTTCTTTTTTATGCAGCAACTAATTCTTGCATACAATATTGTTTTTGATTTACTATTGTTCTATCAATAGTATAAATAGGATATAATGCATCTTTTACTACGCATATACCAACTTGTTTTTGTAAAATATCAAGTTCAATTAATTGTGGTATCATTGTAGGCTTATATTTGCAATCAACTACAATTTCGTTTTCTTGTAGCATTCTGC